>DATKKJ010000172.1 GCA_035543055.1 Terriglobales bacterium
TCTTCCTTGAAGATGATGATCTTCGCGTCCTGGCCGCCGAGCTCGATCACCGAGCCGCATTCCGGGTACAGCTTCTCCACCGCCAGCGAGACCGCGTTCACCTCCTGCACGAACTTCGCCCCGATGTGCTTGGAGATGCCCGAGCCGCCCGAACCGGTGATGAAGGCGCGGAAATTCTCGGGCGGAGTGTTGGGGAAATCGGCCTCGATGGCCTTCAGCATCTCCAGCGCCTTCTCCGGCTGCTTGGTATCGTGGCGCTGGTAATCGGCCCAGAGGATGTCATCGGTGGTGCCGTCGATGACCACGACCTTCACCGTGGTGGAACCCACGTCGACGCCCATCCAAAGCTGGTCGTAACGCTTGTTGCGATCGGCTTTTTCCGTCAGTCCCGGCATTCAGTCTCCAGTAGTTCTCAGTTCTCTTGGCTGCTGGTTAGTGAGCTTCGACGTGGTACGGAACCTGTGCGCCCATCTTCTCGGCGACGTGGATGGCGAAATTGGCCGCGGTGCCGATCACGCCCTTGTACTTGGGCACGTGATACAGCGCGGTCTCCATCTCCGGATGCTCGGCCACGAAGGCCTTCAGTTCCTGTACCGTCTTGCCGAGCTTCTCGAGCACGTCCTTGTATTCGAGCTTGGATTTGGCCTTGGCCTCGCCCAGCGCCATCTGCACCCGGCTGTGGGCGTTGATCTCGCCCTCGCCCGAGGTCTCGATGGGCAGGAAGATCATGTCTTTGTAGTGCGACACGACCGCCGACTGCGCGCCGTCGGACTGCGTGGAAGGCATGCAGCCGAAAGGCTTCAGCGACAGCACCATGTGGCAGAGCTCGCGGTTGGAGTAGTAAATATTCTTTGCGACTTCGAGGTGGCCCTCGCCGCCGCCGGCGCGCGAGTTGTAGTAGGGGTGGCCAAGGCGCTGCAGTTCGTACTGGTTCACCAGCTTGTGCGCCGTGCCGCCCAGCGCGTCGATGATCTTGTGATACTCGCGGGCGAAGATGACTTCGGCGGCCTTCAGCTTCATCAACCGCTGGCGGTAGTTCCACTCGATCTTGGCCTGCTTGTCGATGCGCCATCCCGGAGGCATCACCGCACCCTCTTCCAGGCCGCGGGTGTCGCGGATCTTCTGCACCACCTGGTGGATCATGTACATGATCCAGGTGCCGATGGGCTCGACGATGAGCTGCGCGCCTTCCTTTTCCAAGAAGCGGAACATGTTGAAGTTGCCGTCGCCCTCGGTGGTCTGCGCCCAGAACTCGCCCGTGATCTTCACGATCGGCTTCACCCGGAAGCGGTCCACCTTGATCGAGTTGTAGCGGTCACGCACGTGGTTCAGCGCGGTGGTGTAGTCGTCGCTGTAAAGCTGGTTGAGGAATTTGCCGAGATACTCGACCGTCCCCTTCATCGGGACCTTGGAGCCCAGCTTGCCCAACTGCTTCTCGATCGACCACGGGGACTTCTTCTTGAGCACCTCGTGCATGTAGTCGATGACTTCGTCGAGCATGGCGTCGGTGGCCCCGGCCTCCATCTCGAACGGGCGGATCTGGTACGCGACCTCGTTGATGATGTCGCCCATGTTCAGCGAGTTCAGCAGGTTGAGGAAGAAGTCCAGGTTCATGCACAGGCCGGCTTCGGCGTCGGACTGATTCAAGCCGCCGGACTGCTGGAACAGCATCACCCGGAAGCCGTCGTAGCCGGAGTTGCGCAGCGCCAGGCGGTATTCGGCCTCATACATGCCGAAGCGGCAGGGGCCGCAGGCGCCGGCGGTCAGGAAGACGTAGTTGTTGATCAGGTCTTCCCGCTTGATGCCCGATTCCTCCAGCTTCTGCAGGTACTGGACCAGATTGCCGACCGTGAAGTACGTCGGGTTGCACTGACCGTTGTTGCCGTACTCCTTGCCCAGTTGGAAGGCCTTGACGTCGGGGGTGGGCACGACCTCGCAGCGGTAACCCAGGCCCTCGAGCGCGCCGTGGACCAGCTTCTCGTGCTTCCAGGTCAGGCCGCCGAAGAGCAGGGTTGTGTTGCTGCGCTGGTCGGCGGTGAAGCCTCGCTCGACGGGCTTTTGGAAGTGGTGGACTTCCTTGTGCACCAGCCCAGCCTCTTTCTCCAGCCGTGCACGCTCTTCCGCCACCCGCTGGCGGATCATCTCTTCAATGGATTGGATCTGCACAAGTCCTTGACTGGGTGCTGGATGCGTCGAAGTACTCATTTCCCCGCCTTTTGTCCCATTCTGGGACGAAGTAATCTTGGCGCGGCCGTTCTTAGCCGCGGAAGGTTAGGCTTTTGCTCCCCAACACACACCGCCGCCGAGGCGCATAGGCGCGTCCGTAGCTGGGGCCCCCACATTCAACGATGGTATTTTTCAGCGAAAGCCCCTAATTCCTAATGACTTTGTAGCGAACGGCGGGATTTGGGGGTCTAAGCGGTGCGACGGAACCTTGAGCGGGACAGGAAGTTAAGTGATATCAGTGACTTACGTTGAGGCGCGCTCGGGAGCGACGAATTCTTGACCTACTTGTCAATTACTTGACCAGGCCTTCCTTCGTGTTCTCTCTGTCGGCCTTCGTGTCCCTTGTGTTGAGGTCTCTGTTTCTTGCCCGCCGGCAAGTCGTGTCACCCATGGGCCGAACTGGTATAGTGCTCCCAACTTTTTTCGATGGGAGCCGCACTCATGCCAAAGAGCGTGAACAAAGTCATATTGGTAGGCCATCTGGGCAAGGATCCGGAGGTCAAGTACACCCCCAGCGGAACCGCAGTGGCCAAGTTCAGCCTGGCCACCAACGAGCGCTACAAGGACAAGGAAGGCAACTGGCAAGACCGCACCGAGTGGCACAACATCGTGGCCTGGCAACGGACCGCCGAGATCGCCGGCGAGTACCTGAAGAAGGGCCGTCAAGTGTACATCGAAGGACGCCTGCAGACCCGCTCCTGGGACGACAAGGAGAGCGGCCAGAAGAAGTACATGACCGAAATCGTCGCCCAGGACCTGGTCCTGCTGGGCGGCGGCGGCGGCGGCGGGCGCGGTGAAGGTGAAGAGGGCGGCGGCGGACGGTCTCGCAGCGCCTCTGCCGGCATGGACCAGCGCCCGCAGCAGGAAGAAGCTCACCAGGGCACGGGCATCACGGACGAGGACATCCCGTTCTGAACATCAGTAACCGGTACTCGGTCCCCAGCACTCAGCGATGATTCCCGCGGCGTTGACGTTTTGCCATGGTGCGGGTCTAACGAGGGAATGCTCGCCGTTCCCTGCCTCAAGAAGAATCCATTCGATCAAGGAGACTCTCATGACCCGGACTCTCCGCTGTCTCTCGCTCATCTTGCTGCTTTCGACCCTCTCCTTTTCCGCCGACAAGCCCGCAGCTCCTGTCCTGCGCCCAGCCGACAATCTGGTAGTGAATGGCGTGCCCGACGTGCCCCAATCCATCGCCGAGCAGGTCGGACGCTACAGCGAATTCCGCGGGGCAGCGCCCACCAGCTGGCACCCGCTGCGGCGCGAGATGATCATCGCCACCCGCTTCGCCGATACCTCGCAGGCGCACCTGGTGAAGATGCCGGGCGGCGCGCGCACCCAGCTCACCTTCTTCCCGGAAAACGTCTTTGGCGGGCGCTTCGAGCCGACCAAGGGCGACTACTTCATCTATGGCAAGGACAAAGGCGGCGACGAGTTCTACCAGGTCTACCGCTACGACCTGGCCAGCGGCGAGTCCACTTTGCTGACCGACGGCAAGTCGCGCAACACCGGCGGAGTCTTCTCCTACAAAGGTGACCGCATCGCCTACGGTTCGACACGCCGCACCGGTAATGACGTAGACATTTGGGTCGTCGAGCCCCTGAACCCCAAGTCCGACCGCCTGCTCTGCGAATTGAAGGGTGGAGGCTGGGCGGCGGTGAGCTGGTCGCCGGATGACAAGAAGGTCCTCATCATGGAAGAGATTTCGGCCAACGAGAGCTACCTTTGGCTGGCGGACTCGGCGAACTGCGAGAAGAAGCTGCTCACCCCCAAGGGCGGCAAGGAGAAGATCGCCTATGGCGATGCCGCCATCAGCCGCGACGGCAAGGGCGTGTACGTCACGACCGACAAGGATTCCGAGTTCCAGCGCCTTGCCTATATCGACCTGGCCACCGGCCGGCACACCTTCCTCACCACCCACCTCAACTTCGACGTGGACGACTTCGCCCAGAGCTGGGATGGCAGCACCATCGCCTTCGTCACCAACGAGAACGGCATGGGCGTCCTGCACCTGATGAATGCGCGTACCGGCAAGGAGATTGCCGCACCCAAGCTGCCCGTCGGCTTGGTCGGCAGCCTGCGCTGGCACAAGAACAACCGCGATCTCATGCTGTCCATGAACAACAGCCGCTCGACCTCGGACGCTTATTCCATCGACGTGAAGACCGGCAAGCTCGAGCGCTGGACCTACAGCGAGACCGGCGGCCTGAACACCGCCAATTACTCCGAGCCCCAACTCATCAAGTGGAAGAGCTTCGACGGCAAGGAGATCACCGGGTTCCTCTATAGGCCGGCGGCGAAGTTCACCGGCAAGCGCCCCGTGATGGTGGATATCCACGGCGGCCCCGAGGGCGAATTCCGTCCCGGCTTCCTCGGCCGCAACAACTACTACCTGAACGAGATGGGGGTCGCCCTCATCTTCCCCAACGTGCGCGGCTCGAGCGGGTTCGGCAAGACCTTCCTCACGCTCGACAACGGGTACCTGCGCGAGGACACCTATAAGGACATCGACGCGCTGCTGGACTGGATCAAGCAGCAGCCCGACCTGGACGCCGACCGCATCATGGTCACCGGCGGCAGCTATGGCGGGCACATGACCCTGGCGGTCTCCACCTTCTACAGCCCCAAGATCCGCTGCTCGGTGGACATCGTCGGCATCTCCAACCTGGCCACCTTCCTGCAGAACACCTCGGGATACCGCCAGGACCTGCGGCGGGTGGAGTACGGCGACGAGCGCGACCCCAAGATGCGCGCGTTCCTGGAACGGATCGCGCCTCTGAACAACGCGGAGAAGATCAAGAAGCCGATGTTCGTCATCCAGGGCTACAACGATCCCCGCGTCCCCCGCAGCGAGGCCGAGCAGATCGTCAACACGCTGAAAAAGACCGGCACCCCGGTGTGGTACCTCATGGCCAAGGATGAAGGCCACGGCTTCCAGAAGAAAAAGAACCGCGACTTTCAGTTCTATTCCACGGTGCTGTTCATGCAGGAGTACCTGCTGAAGTAAGGACCGGGCAGCAGGCCAGGGGCGCGGCGCGAGTCGCGCCCCTCTTCTATAATCCCCCCATGGACGAGCAGGAATTCCGGCGCAGGGCCGACGCCGCCCTGGAATCGTTGAAGCGCAGCCTGGTAGCGGCCGAAGAGCAGGCTGATATCGAGGTCGAGGACCAGGCGGGCGCCCTCCACATCTCTTTCGAAGAACCGCCGGCCCGGTTCGTCATCTCGCCGCAAGCGGCGACCGGCCAGATCTGGATCTCGGCCCTCTCCACCAGCTTCAAGCTCGACTGGTCCGACGCCGCCAAAGAGTTCGTGCTGGCCAAGACGGGCGAGCGCCTCAAACCGCTGGTCGGACGGCTGATCAATGAGCAATTAGGCGAACAGGCGGTCACCCTCGCCTGAAGCTGGCGCAGCGGATCAAGAGAAATGCCTGCAGTCCCGCAGGCTGAGTCCGGTTACTTATTCGGATTGTTGCTCGTGGAAGAGGAAGCTGCCGGCGCGGCTGGCGCCGCATCCTTACCGCCAACCGTGACGCCGATGGCGACGCTGGCCACCGCCACGCCCAGCCCGATGAGAAGATTGCGCAGAAGATGCGAGCCGCCGGACCCTGCCGCACTGGTGTTTTCCGTCGTGGTATCCGAGATGCTGGCCTGCTGCACGACCGGCGGCGTGGTCTGCGGACTGCCCACCCCGTGACTGGAGACCTCCAGCATCTGTCCGGCCTGAAGCGTCGCCTGTTGTCCTGCGGCGGCACCCAGCCCGCTCACGACGACAGTGCCGCTATACACCACGACCGTGCTGACCTTCGTCTCAGGATTGAAGAAGATCGAGAAATCTGTGCCGATGACGCCCGCGACTGCGTTCGGGGTCCGCACCTCGTACTTTCCGTCGGGCTTGGTGATGGCTACCACCCGGCTGCGCAGCTTGCCGTAGTCGAGCTCCACCTGGGTCTGCTGGACGCTGGCGTCGTGCTGCGTGATCTTGAGCTGGCTGTTGGAACCTACGCTGAGGATCGAACCGTCGGTCAATCCGATGCGGGCACGGCCCGATTTCTCCGTTTGGATAAGGTCATTCCAATGGACGTCGTCTTTGAATTTCGCGGGGGTATTGTTGCGTGACGCGATCGGGATCAGGGAGGTGATCTGGCCGGCAGGCTGCGCCGACCCGCCTGCCTGGGCGAAGACATGAAGCGGCGAGAGCAGGTAACAGAGGAACAGCGCCAGAGCCTTCATTACGATGCCGGGGCTGGTCCGCTTCATATGGCCGCTTCCGTACTTCTACCTGGATATTCTGGATTTCGAAACCCCGCTCGTCAAGTACTTTGCCCACTGCTCCTGGGTTTTCACGGGTTACCAGATGGCATGGTCGGCCGGCCAAGCTTGCGGGTTACGTCGGCCGCTATCTGCCGCCCGTGGAACCGTCCGTTCTCGATGAAGATCTCGCTGGTGCGGGAGCCGGCGATCACCACCCCCGCCAGGTAGAGGCCGGGCACGTTGCTTTCCAGCGTCTGGGGATCGCAATCGGGGCGGCAGTCATTGGCCGTGATCCTCACTCCCAGGCGGCGCAGGAAGTCGAAGTCCGGGTGATAGCCGGTCAGGGCGAACACGAAATCGGCCTTGAGCGTGGCCTCCCCCTCCGGCGTCTGGATGCGCACCCTGTCCGGCCGGATCTCCAACACATGGCTGCTGAAAAAGGCCTTCACTTCTCCGCTCTTGATGCGATTCTCAACATCCGGCTTGATCCAGTACTTGACGCTCGGACTCATGCCCGGCCCGCGATGCACCAGCGTCACCCGGGCACCGTGCCGCCACAACTCCAGGGCAGCGATCGCCGCTGAGTTCTTGCCCCCGATGACCGTAACCTCGCAGTCGTAGTAAGGGTGCGGCTCGCGGTAATAATGGAAAACGTGCGGCAGGTCCTCGCCCGGAACACCCATCAGGTTCGGCAGGTCGTAGTAGCCGGTCGCCACCACCAGCTTGCGGGCACGATATTCGTAGGCCCGGCCGCGATGGTCCGCGGTGTGCACGCGGAAATCGCCGTCCTTCCCGCCCACCTGTACCACCTGCTGGTACTGCCGGATGTCGAGCCGATAATGCTCCGCCACCTTTCGGTAGTACTCGAGCGCCTCCTGGCGGGTGGGCTTCTGGTGGGCCGTGGGGAAGGGGATGTCGCCGATCTCCAGCAATTCCGGCGTGGTGAAGAAAGTCATGTTGGCGGGGTAGTGGAAGAGCGAGTTGACCAGGCAGCCCTTGTCCACGCACACGGCACGAAGTCCCGCGCGCTTCGCCTCGATGGCGCACGCCAGGCCCGTAGGCCCGGCGCCGATGACCAGCATGTCGAAGATGTCTTCAGCCATGACTTGGACGATTGGATGATACTCGCCAACTCTGCGGTTCAAGTACTGGGTAGTCCGCCAAAGATCCCGCGTGGCCGCTTTTTGCGTGCTCCCTCGACCCTATGGTGCGATAATTTCCTGTTTTGATACTGATTCATTCTGAGTACTGAGTACCGAGTACTGAGTACTCCTTCATAGGAGCACCTTCATGGCCACCGCAATCGAACCTGTGACGAAAACCCGCCTTGAATCCGACAGCATGGGCACCATCGAGGTGCCCTCCAACGTCTACTGGGGAGCGCAGACCCAGCGTTCTCTCCTGCACTTCGATATCGGCCGCGACACCATGCCGCCGGAGCTCATTCGGGCCTTCGGCATCCTGAAGAAGGCCTGCGCCCTGGTCAACCAGGACCTGGGCAAGCTGCCCGCCGACAAGGCCAAGCTGATCGTCCAGGCGGCCGACGAGGTCATCGCGGGCAAGCTCAACGAGCAGTTTCCCTTGCGCATCTGGCAGACTGGCAGCGGCACTCAGACCAACATGAACGTCAACGAGGTCATCAGCAACCGCGCCATCGAGCTGGCCGGCGGCGAGATGGGATCGAAGAAACCCGTCCATCCCAATGACCACGTCAATATGTCGCAGTCGTCGAACGACACCTTCCCCGCGGCCATGCACATCGCGGCGGCGGAGCGGGTGCAGAACAAGCTCATCCCGGCTGTCCAGACGGTGGTGGACGCCATCAAGGCCAAGGCCAAGGAGTTCAACGATGTGGTGAAGATCGGGCGTACCCATCTGCAGGACGCCGTGCCGCTCACCCTGGGGCAGGAGTTCGGCGGCTGGGCCAGCCTGCTGGAACGCGACATCGAGCGTCTGAAGCAGGTGCTCCAGGGCCTCTACGACCTGGCCATCGGCGGCACCGCGGTCGGGACCGGGCTGAACACCCACCCGGAGTTCGCCGAGCGCGCTGCCCAGAAGATCGCGGAGTTGACCGGGCTTCCCTTCCGCTCTCACCCCAACAAGTTCGCGGCGCTCTCCGCGCATGACGAGATCATCTTCGCCCAGGGCGCACTCGAGACCCTGGCGGCCTCGTTCATGAAGGTCTCCAACGACATCCGCTGGCTGGCCTCGGGGCCGCGCTGCGGGCTGGGCGAGCTCAGCATCCCGGAGAACGAGCCTGGCTCCTCCATCATGCCGGGCAAGGTCAACCCCACACAGTGCGAGGCCATGACCATGGTCTGCGTCCAGGTGCACGGGGCCACCGCCGCTGTCGGCTTCGCCGGCAGCCAGGGCAACTTCGAGCTCAACGTCTTCAAGCCGGTCATGATCTACAACTTCCTGCACTCGGTGACCCTGCTTGCCGACGCCTGCCACGGCTACGTGGAATACATGATCAAGGGCATCGAGGTGGACAAGGCCAAGGTGGACTGGTACGTGAAGAACTCGCTGATGCTGGTGACCGCCCTGGCGCCCAAGATCGGATACGACAAGGCCGCCAAGGTGGCCCACACCGCTCACGTCGAGCACAGCAGCCTGCGTGAGGCCGCGCTCAAGCTGGGATACCTGACCGGCGAGGAGTTCGACCAGTTGGTGCGTCCGGAGAAGATGACGCACCCGTAGGAAGTCCAGAGTGCAGAGTGCAGAGTACAAAGAAGCGCGCCTCGGTCCGGCGCGCTTTTCCCGTTCCTCGGCGCTCTCTGCGATCTCTGCGGTTTAGAGCTCCTACTCCGCGGCCGCGACCTGGAACTGCTCGATCTTGCCGTCGGGCAGGTCGCGCAGCGTGATGCGCACCTTCTGGCCGTTCTTGAACTTCAGCGAGTACGCGCGGAAGCCCATGCCGCCGCGCAGGCTGTGGGTCGCCTGCGCGAATTCCTCCGGCGGCCCCAGCGGGCCGAGGCTGTCGGCAAAGTCCTTCAAGGCCTGTTCGCTGAAATAGCTGTTGCAGTTGTAGGTGAACAGGGAGCGGTCGATGGTCCCGTGCTGCAGTCCTTCGAAGACCTTGCGGGCCAATTGCAGGCGCTCTTCCTTTTTCTCGTCCTGGACGGTGAACAGCAGCGGCTGGATCCGGCGCACGATCTGCCCGGCAGCGCCGGAGGCATCCAGATTGGTCAGCACCACGATGGCGGCCCGGTCGTCGGGATAGACCGCATTCTCGGCCACGAACCCGGAAACCTCGCCGTTATGCGCGATCACCCGCCGGCCCTCCTGGAGGGCGACATCGACTCCCAGCCCGTAGCGCGTCCCGACGCCGTTCTTCAGGCGCGTGTCGGTCTCCATCTCGCGATACGATGCCGGCTTGAGCAGCGTCTGGTCCATCAGGCTGATGTCCCAACGGGCCAGGTCGGAGGCGGTCATGGCCAACTCCCCGGCCGCGAACATCCAGCCTTTCCCCTCCTTGGGCGCGGGCCGCGGAGGCCCGAGCGCATATTTCAGGTAGCCGATGGGGTTTTTCGGGTCGTCCTTGGCCACATGCATGCTCACCGCGCTCTCCATGTGCAGCGGCGTCAGGATGCGCTTCTGCAGGAGGTCCATCAGGCGCATGCCGCTGGCCTTCTCGATGATGAGCCCGGCGATGACGTAGTTGGTGTTGCTGTACTGCCACTTCGTGCCGGGATCGAAATCCAGCGGGATGCGCGCCCACCCGTCCAGGATCTGCCGCGCCGTGGTCGGCTCCATCATATTGGGCATCACGTAGTCCTGCGGCCAGAAATCCTGGTAGCCCGAGGTCATCGAAAGCAGCTCGCGGATGGTGACCTCGCGGGCGCGGGTCAGGTCGGGCAGGAATCTCGAAACCGGATCGTCGAGTGAGAGCTTCCCCTGCTCCGCCAGCATGAGCATGGCAGCGGCGGTGAATTGCTTGCTGATCGAGCCGATGCAGTACCGCATGTCGGGGCGCGCCGCG
>DATKKJ010000173.1 GCA_035543055.1 Terriglobales bacterium
TTCTCACGCCACCTGATCGGAAGGGCGAATTGCCCATGAATAAGAACGAGTTCATTTCTGGTGTCAACGCCGGAGTGATTGGGAGCCAGTGCGCCGGAGTAAAAGGGAGCCACCTGGACTGTCGATTGGGTGCGGTCGTCCCCGTTTTCCACGGGAGGGACCCAAGGGGGGAGCGCCGTGCCCCCCACGAGGCAGGCGGCGGTCCCCCCTTGGGAGGGCCCTGTGGTAAACGGGGGCGAGCGCTTGACGCATGACGCTGCGCAGCAGCGCTTTCTCACTCAGACGGTGATGACTTCGGCGGTTTCCGGGTTGACGGCTTGGGCGGCGGCTTGCTCGGTCTGGTCCGGCGTTCTGGAGCGTCGGCGCGCTTTTGAGTGCTTGAGCCTGTAGCTGTCGCCGTTCATTTCCAAGATGTGGACGTGGTGGGTCAGGCGGTCGAGGAGCGCGCCGGTCAGGCGCTCGTTGCCGAACACCGAGGTCCATTCGTCGAACGGCAGGTTCGAGGTGATGATGGTGGAGCCGCGTTCGTAGCGTCTGCTGACGGTCTCGAAGAGCAGTTCGGCGCCGGTGTTGGAGAACGGCACGTATCCCAACTCGTCGATGATCAGCAGCTTGTAGGCCTGAAGCTCCCGCTGCAGTCGGGTCAGCCGCCGCTCGTCACGGGCTTCCATCAGCTGGTGGACGAGAACAGCGGCCTCGACGAAGCCGACCGAGAAGCCCCGCTGACAGGCGGCCAAGCCGAGCGCCAGCCCGATGTGGGATTTTCCGGTGCCTGAGTTGCCAAGAGCGATGATGTTCTCCCGCCGCAGAATGTATTCGCAGCGGGCCAGCTCCAGCACGAGCATCTTGTTGAGGGAGGGGATGGCGGCGAAGTCGAAGGTGTCGAGGGATTTGACCACCGGGAAGCGGGCGGCGCGGATGCGGCGCTGCACCGAGTGGCGCTCCCGTTCGATCAACTCGGCTTCCAGCAGACGCAGCAGGAATCCGATGAAGTCGACACCCTCCGCCGCGCACTGCCGGGCGACCTTTTCGTACTCGCGCAGGATGGTCGGCAGCTTGAGCGCTTTGAGGTGGTGGCCCAGCAGAACCTGAGCCGGAGGCGCAGGCCGACCTGAGAGTATCTCGCTCATGCCGCCCTCCCGCTCACCAGAGTCAGGTAGTCACGAGCGGAGGTGGTCTTGACCGTGGTCTTGGCCAGGTAGGGATAGGCGGTCATGTCCAACTTCACCGGCCGCTTCTCGATCCGGCACTGGGCCAGCATTTTGATGGCGTCGAAGCTGATGGCGCCGCGATCGATGGCGTCGCGGATGGCGGCCGCCACCTCGGCCTGGGGGAACACCTCCAACAGACGCAGAACCTGGACGAACTCCCGCCGGCCTTGCTTGTGAGCGCGTGCCTCCAGCAGGCGCCGAAGCTCGGCGAACACTTCGGGCAGCCGCCAGCCCTGGAGCGGCGCCGCCTGATCCAACGCGCGGGTCTTCCGCTCCAGAAGGGCCAGGTAGTGCAGCGGGTCGAAGACGAAGTCGCCATCGGCATAGGAACGGGGGTGGGTGGCGATGACCTGGCCGGCGTTGGAGATCACCACTCTGTCCACATAACCCTTCACCTCGACGATGCGGTGGCCGTATTCGGTCGGAACCGAGTAGTCGGTCCCGCGATAGCGCACCAAGCTGAGCGAGCTCACCCGGCCACTGCGCTTGTCGCACGGATCGAAGGGAACCGCCGGCAGGGCCCGGAAGGCCGCGAGATCGACCGTCAGCCGCTCTTCGATGGTCTGGCTGGTGCCGCGCAGAACCTCCCGGCGCCGCTTGAGGCATTGCTCCTGGAGGTAGGCGTTCAACGCCTCGTAGCTGGCAAAGGTCGGCATCGGCACCAGGAAGTTCCGTCTGGCATAGCCGACCAGCCCCTCGACGTTTCCTTTGTCGTTGCCCTTGCCCGGGCGACCGAACTTGTCGTCGAACAGATAGTGGGAGAGCAACTCGGTGAAGGCGCGGGTCCGCTCGCGCTTGCCGTCGCCCAGGATTTTTGCCACCGCCAGCTTGGTGTTGTCGTAGAGGATGGACAACGGCAGGGCGCCGAAGAAAGCAAACGCCGCCACGTGCCCGTCGAGGAAAGCCTCGGTCGTTTCAGCAGGGTAAGCCTTGACGAATATCGCATCGGAATGAGGAAGGTCCATGCAGAAGAAGTGGACTTTCTGAGTGATGCCGCCAATGACCCCCATGGCCTCCCCAAAATCAACTTGGGCATGACCGGGAGGATGGTGAAGCGGGATAAACATCTCCTTCGAGCTTATCTTTTTGCCGTGAACATAATCCTTGATGATCGTGTATTTTCCCTGAAAGCCATACTCATCGCGAAGGCGCTCAAAAATGCGCTTCGCCGTATGGCGCTGCTTGCGAGGCATCAACTGATCGGCCGCCAGTATCTGGTCGATGACCCCGGTGAAGCCATCCAGCTTCGGCCTGGCCGGCGCCGTGCTGCGCCGATAACCTGGCGGGGCAGAAAACGAACACATCTTCTCGACGGTCTTGCGCGCGATCCCAAAATGGCGCGCTGCCTCACGTCGGCTCCGGCCTTCCACGAAGACCGCTCGCCGAACCCGTAAATAGAGCTCCACGGATTTCATGCTCCCGCCCCAAATCCTCATAACGAGAACATGAGGCTACCACTGGCCGCTTTTTACGCCGCCCGCACCGCCACAACGGCGCCGCTTCCGTGGCCTACTTTCCCACCGGCGCTCTCAGTATGTGCGCTTCCCGCTCGCCCCCTATTGGAAAATGGGTGCCGAAGCGTCGGAAGCTGTGTTAGCAAGGTGGTAGGGGGCCG
>DATKKJ010000174.1 GCA_035543055.1 Terriglobales bacterium
GCGGGATCCCCAGCGGCGTCTGGTTAATGAAATTAGCCAGCGGGTTGGTGAAGGTGACGCCCCAGGGCAGGTCGGTCGGCTTTCCGAAGCAGCAGCCGGCCGCGAAGCACCCCAGCCGCCCGATCCCGTGCCCCAGCGCCACGCCGGGCGCGAACACGTCGCAGGTGGCCAGCACCGCCATCCGGTTCCGCCGGATGTACCAGTAGGACGCAAGGAGGCCAACCACCAGCCCGCCCTCGTACACCCCGCCCGCCTGCAGCGTCCCCAGGCTGAAGATCTCTCCCGGATGCGCGGCGTAGTAGCGCGCATCGATAGCGATCAGCAGCAGCTTGGCGCCGACGATGGCCGACAGGATGGCCAGGACCCCCAGGTTCCACGTCTTCTCCTCGTCCATGCCCTGTCGCCGGGCGCACCACACGATCACCCACAGCCCGGTGAGCAGCCCCACCGCCGCCAGCACCCCGTAGGTCGCTAGGCTGAACCGCCCGATATGAAACAGCTGCGGCAGCACTCGTTCAGTTTAGATGAAGGATTTCAATCCGGAGTTCCGGGAGGGAAAAAAGCCGACCCGCTGGGCCGTGAGCACGCTGCCGTTTGATGAACCCGTCTAGGACGGTGGGAACCTGCCGCGACCCTTTAGGCATCTCCGTCTGGCGGAGCCTCGCACACCGGGTCGTATACGAGTCAAGCCCCCAGTTCACCGAGTGTTGGTTCAAAAAAACGGCTGCGGCATGCACCAACTTTGCAGGCCGGGCTTTCTTGGGTTGGATGCTAGAGAAGTCCCCCGCGCTTGGCAAGAGGGCGGGGCCAAAAAGATGGCCCCCGAGGTGCAAGGGACTAGCCGGCGCGGCGCCCGTCCTGCAGGACCTCGTCCAGGGCGTCGGTCAGATGGTGGGCGCGCTGGTTGAACTCGCTGGCGATGGCGTCGTACTTGCGCTTCAGGACGTGATACTCGTCGGCGATGTTGAGCGCCGCCAGCACCGCCAGCCGGACCGAATCGACGGTCTGGGTCTGCCCGGCCACTGCCCGCATCTTGGCGTCCACAAACTCCGCCAGCTTGAAAATGTATTCCGGGTCGGTCCCGCGCAGGTTATAGGGTTGGTCGTAGATCTCGACGCGGATGGCTTCGCCGTTCGGCTTTGTGCTCACCGAATCTCCTTTCACCCCAACGGGCAGGCTGGCCGCCTGCTCCGTGCTTCGGCTGGCTTGTGGCGATTATCTCCCGGAATCGTCCGCCGTCAATGCGTCAATCTGCTTGAGCATCTTTTCTACCCGGGTACGTACCTCTTCCCGCTCCTTGCGCAGGGCGACCACCTCGCCCTTCAAGGACTCGAACTGCTCTTCGCGGTCTTCCAGTTGCTGGCGCAGGCGGGCGGCATCGCGCTCGGCGGCGGACTTGGCTTCGCGCGCCGACTTCAGCAGCTCGATGGTGCGGAACACCTTCTCTTCCAGGGCGTGGAAATCGTCGGCGGAAATGTGGGCGACCTCTTCCTCGACGGTCTTGACCGGCATACCTTGGGAGACTCCTCCAGGAATTTCGGCTGGCGCAGGCGCAGTATAGCGCACGCGGGCCTGAGGAAATCCACAGAGTTGGAGGATTGAAGATTTGTAATTTGAAATCTGCAAACTTCCAGGGAGGCAGGATCGCGGTCTCGTCGCGCCAGCGACGATGGACTTGTAGCCCGGGACGTCAGTCCCGGGCACGGAGGTGAGTGAGGGCTCAAGCCGCGGTAGCGGCAACGGCACTTCGATTAAACCCGCCGTCGCTGCGCGACTGGGTCATTTCGCTGCGGCCGTTCCCGGCACTGGCGTGCCGGGCTGCAAAGCCGTCGTCCCTGGCGGGACTCTCAGCCACCAGAAACATGGCTGCCCAAGTACGGGCTACTATGTTGACGCTTAGCAGGTCCCGTTCTCCCAGTGCTGAACACTCTGCCTGAGTTTGGAAACCTAGCCCTGCGGAGCGAGGCTTGTCAAACTCGCGCCTAAGCCCGCAGCGTCCCGCCCAGCCCCTGCAGCGCCTTGATGATCTGTTGCGACCAGGCCGCCACCTCGTCGTCGCGCAAGGTGCGTTCGGCGGACTGGAAGGTCGCCCGCATCAGGATGGAGTGCTTGCCCGCCGGCACCGCGCCGCCGCGGAAGATCTCGGCGGGGGAGAAGCCGCGCAGTTCGCCGAGCTTCAGCGCGTCGATCGAGCCGCGGATGTTCTCCCAGCGCACCGTGTCGTCCATCAGGAAGGAGAAATCGCGCTCCACGGCGGGGAACTTCGAGAGCGGCTCATAGCGTGCCTCGCGCAGGCCATGGGCATAGAGGCGGTCGAGATAGAGCTCGGCCACGTACACGTCCTGCTTGATCTTGCGGGCGGCGGCGACCTCGGGGTGGACCTGCCCGAAGCGCGCCACCGTGGCCCCGTCCATCACCGCGCGCGCCGAGCGGCCGGGATGGTAGTGGTCGGCGGCGCCGGCGTCGAAGTAGAGGCTGTCGTATTGGAATTCGCCCAGCAGGGTTTCCACGTCGCCCTTCAGGTCGAAGAACGAGTAGGGGCGTCCTTTTTGGTGGACCGACGCGGGTTCCGCCAAGCCTGTCGCCCCCATCGCGATCTGTTTCCGCTCCTGCGTCCTGCCTCCTGCCAGCTCGTAAACATTGCCGGCTTCGAACAGCTTCACGTTGTCGCTGCCCCGGTTCAGGTTATAGGCCAGCATGTTCAGCATGCTGGGCGCCAGCGACGTGCGCATCACCGACATCTCCTCGTTCAGCGGGTTCTCGAGCTCCACCACGGCGGCGGAGGAGAACGCTTTGGCGTCGGCATGGGAGATGAAGGTGACCGAAAGAGCTTCGTGGTAACCAAGGGCAAGCAGCGTTGTCCGAGTAGCACTGTCGCGCGCGGCCTCAGGCAGCTCGATCACGCCGCCGGAGAACGAGGGCAGCGTATTGGGGAACCGGTTGTAGCCGTGGATGCGGGCGATCTCCTCGATGACATCGATCTCGCGCTCCACATCCAGCCGCCAGGTCGGGATGGTCACCGCGAAGGTGTCGCCGGCGGGCAGCACGCCGAAGCCCAGCCGGGTCAGGATGCGCTCGATGTCGGAGATGTCCTGCCCCAGGATGCGCCGC
This sequence comes from Terriglobales bacterium, assembly GCA_035543055.1. NCBI lineage: Bacteria > Pseudomonadati > Acidobacteriota > Terriglobia > Terriglobales > Terriglobales bacterium. The sequence continues at coordinate 3,112 of DATKKJ010000174.1, forward strand.
ACCTCGCTGCGGCTGACCTGGATAGGCTGGCGGGCCAGGCTGCGCGCGGCAGCGTCGATCTCGCCGCCCTCCAGTTCGCCTCCGCCCCACTCGATGATGTGCTGCGCCACCAGCGAGCAGGCGAGCGGGGTGGCGCCCCAATCGGCGCCGCGCTCGAAGCGGTGGGAGGCGTCGCTGTGCAGTCCGTGACGCTTGGCGGTCGCCCGCACCGTCGCCGGATCGAACCACGCCGACTCGACCAGCACGTTCCTGGTCTTGTCGGTGATCATGGTGTCGAAGCCGCCCATCACCCCCGCGAGCGCCACCGCTTTGCTGGCGTCGGCGATCACCAGGTCGTCCTTGGTCAGGGTGCGGCCCACCCCGTCGAGCGTCTTCAGGAACTCGCCCTCGCGCGCCCGCCGCACCACGATCTTGCCGCCCTCCAGCAAGTCGAGGTCGAAGGCGTGGGTGGGGTGGCCCATCTCCATCAGGTTGTAGTTGGTGGCGTCGGCGGCGTTGTTGATGGGCCGCGCGTCCAGGGATTCCAGCCGCTTCTGGATGCGCGCCGGTGAGGGTTTGATGGTGACGTTGCGGATGATGCGCGCCGTGTACCGCGCGCAGCCCTGCGGGTCTTCGATCTCGATCTTGAAATCGGAACTGTCTTTCGCCGCCGGCAACTTGGCCTCCAGCGGCTTCAGCTCCAGGTCATAGATGGCCGAGCACTCCCGCGCCACCCCGTGGTGGTTCATGCAGTCGGGGCGGTTGGTGGTGATCTCCATTTCGAAAATCGTGCCGTCGCCCTCGCTCGAGACCGACTCCACCGACGTGCCCGCCATGGTCAGGTCGGTGGCCAGCGTGCGCAGGTCCACCTTCTTCAGGTCAACGAACTCGCGCAGCCATTGGGGAGAAATCTTCATAAACCCTTTTCACCGCCGAGGTCGCCGAGACCGCAGAGGGAAACCATTTCAACAATTCTCCGCGTTCTCTGCGTTCTCGGCGGTGAAACCATTAAGCGAATTGCTCCAGAAACCTCACATCCCCGCTGAACAGCAACTGAATGTCGCCGATCCCGTACTTCGCCATCGCGATGCGCTCCACGCCCATGCCGAAGGCGAAGCCGGAGATCTTCTTGGGGTCGTAGCCGTTCGACTTCACGAACTCAAAGACGTTGGGGTCCACCATGCCGCAGCCCAGCAGCTCGATCCAGCCGCTCATCTTGCACACCCGGCAGCCCTTGCCGCCGCAGACGAAGCAGGTGACGGCCACGTCCGCGCTGGGCTCGGTAAAGGGGAAGAACGAGGGGAAGAAGCGCGTCTTCATGGCCGAGCCGAACAGCGCCTTCATGGCGTGGTCGAGCGTGCCCTTCAGGTCGCCGAAGGTGATGTTGGTGTCCACCGCCAGCCCTTCCACCTGGTGGAAGATGGGGAAGTGAGTGGCGTCGGGGGTGTCGCTGCGATGTACCTTGCCGGGGATGACCACCCGGATGGGCGGCGGGTTCTTCTCCATGTAGCGCACCTGCACGGGCGAGGTGTGAGTGCGCAGCAGCAGGCGGTCGCGCTGCGGCTTCTGCTCCTGCCCGGCGACGAAGACCGTGTCCTGGGTGTCGCGCGCCGGATGGTTGGGCGGGAAGTTCAGCGACTCGAAGTTGTAGTAGTCCGACTCGATCTCCGGGCCTTCGCCGATGGAGTAGCC
>DATKKJ010000175.1 GCA_035543055.1 Terriglobales bacterium
AAGTGAAAACTTCTTCATGAGGATCAGTATAGCGAATCGCCCGAGCAGCCATACTTTCCTCATCCATCCTTGGTGCCTGCGCTGCCGAACAAGCCGATGAAGCTGACGCGTTCGCCGCAGGGACATCGTGTAGAATCGAGAGGCTGACTTGGCGGCGCCCCCGCTGCTGAACGGCGTAGCGTTGGGCAGACTTCTTCCAAACAGGATCGGTGAGGTGGACGTGGACCCAAGCGTTTCGCAACCGCGCGATCGAAGGCGTCTCCGGAGAATTCTGATGTTCGCGCTGCATGTGCCGTCGACCATCATTCTCCTCCTTCTCCTTGGCGTGATCAGATCGCTGTGGACGGCTGCCCTGCTGATGATTGGGGCCGTCGGTGTGCTGATCGTCCTTGCCGTCGCATGGGGCCTGAAGGAATCGCAGTGCCCCGACGGTGCCGCTGCCGAACCAGCCGATGAAGCTCTCGTAGGCAGTGCAAGCAAAAAGAACGGGGATTGATCGGGGCTATCTGGGCACACGTGATCCGGTCCGCAGGCAGGAAGAGTTGCGGTGCAGAAGATCAGGTGCGCGGGTTGGTTGAGCGGGCGAGCGGTCCGGAGGCAATCGGCCCGGGTAATCGAAACTCTCCTGTGGGATGTCCGACGAGCGGCATCGAATCAGCTTTCAACGGAGATTGGGTCGGGTCGAAGATCCTCGGGGTGCCTCAAGACTGACGACGCTCTTGCGCGAGGCAGAGACAAGTTTCAACAGAAGGTCACCCGTCGGAAAACTCGCACGTTCAAGAATTGGTCTGCTGGGTCGGGGATCTCCTTTCTCGGTGGTGGCTATGCGGGAAGCGGCAGGCGTCTGGTGTCGAAGAGCTTGCGGCTGTCGAAGGTGGCCCCGCGGCCGACGTGGTAGAGGGCCTTGGCCAGCTTGCGCATGAGCGCGACGGCCGCCCGCGAGGCCTTGCCGCCGTCGCGTTGTTTCTTGCGCTGGTACCAGGCGTTGGCGATGGGATCGTTCTGGATCCAGCGGAAGACGGCCAGCCACAGGTAGCCGCGCACGCGGGAGGGCCCACGCTTGGTGATCTTGAGCTGACCCTGGTGGGTGCCGCTGCTCTTCTCCTTCAGATTGAGGCCCATTGCCTTGAGGAAGGCGCGGGCGCACGAGAAGGACCTGGCGTCACCGACCTCGGCGTAGACCCCGGCGGCGGTGGTGTGGCCGACCGCAGGGGCGAGCGTGGCGGCTGGGGTGCGGGCCGCGAGTTGGTCGACCTTGGTCTTGGCCGTGGTGAAGGCGCGGTGAGCGCGATAGGCATCGGCCGCGATGGCCATCAAGGCATCACGTTCGAGGCCGACCAGCGGCACGCCGACCGAGGTGGCGGCAGCGGCGATGACGGCGGCGACCGTCTCCTCAGGCATGAGCCGGTGGCTGATGCCGAGGAGGAGTCGCCTGGCCCGCTGGGGAGCCGCGGCGACATCGGCGGGACCACCGATGCGGGCGAGCAACGCCATGAGCGAGGAGGAGGTCAGCTCGAGGAGCGTGGGCAGCTCGGGCCAGTGGCGGGCCAGCCAACCTTCCAGGCGGTGTGTAAGCTGCAGGTAGCGTTCCTGGTGCAAATCCATGATGGCCAGGGCGGCGCGCAACTGACGGCGCTCCGGCACCTCGTCACGCAGAGGCGTGGACAGACCTTCGGCGTGCAGCCTGGCGATGATGGCCGCTGCCTTGGCGTCGTGCAGGCTGGGTACGCCGTCGTACATCTCGCGGGCGTCGTGAGTACGCTTGCCGCTGACCATGAACACCGCGAAACCGTCGTGGACGAGCTGCTGGCGGAGAACGTCACCGTAGGTGCCCGACGGCTCCATGACCACCTCGACCGCGACGCCCTGGGCGCGGAAGCCGCGGAGGATGTCGAGCACGATGAGGTTCTCGGCCGGGGCTTTCCAGCAGACGATGTGCAGCACGCGCCCGTCGGCGGCAGCGAACGCCGCGACCATGTCGACTTTCGCGACGTCGACCGCGAACACCAGACGGCCGCCGAGCTCGGCCAGCGAGATGCTCTGGGGCTGAAAGTCGTTGACGGGCATTCTGCGATAGATACGCTTCTTCATGGGGATGACCTCCTTCGTCGAGTTCTTCGGACTACGACTCTTCTTGGGGCATCCCCGCTTTCTTGCGCAACTACCTTTAGCTGACTGGCGGTCGGCCGCAGACGGCCGCCCGCAGGTGAACGCCAAACCGTTGACGGACGTATGATGACAAGACGCATCGAGATAGGCTGTGTCGTGGGACTTTTGGTCTCTTTCTGTCCATCACCAGCCAGGTCTGCTGAGTCCTGCGCCACGGTAGCCGATGCTGTCCGGCAGTTGGGCGAAGGGGATGGGATCCGCGCAGTCGAGTCCTTGCATCGGTGTGGGAAAGCCGCTGTGCCACTGCTTGTTCGCGAACTCCGCATCGTCGATCCTGAGATTCCGAACAGGACGTGGTTGCATGCCGTTTGGTGTGAGCGTGCTCTGCGGAGTATCACCGGCAAGTACTTCCGGTTTCGGACCCAGCTGGCACTGGGCGGCCTTTCCGAATTCCGAGGGAAGGACGACGATCTCGGCTACGCCATGGAGTGGATGTCGCGAGGAAAGATCTTCGTCGCACCACAAGACGTCCAAAGGAAGGTGATTGCGGCCTGGAAGTCATGGCTGAAAGCCAACCACGGTCAGTTCGAAGTCGCCAAGTTTGATCCTGGCGGAGAGTGGCAGAGGTGACAGCCGACGCGCCGTCCAACCAAGCCGTTGCAGGGAT
>DATKKJ010000176.1 GCA_035543055.1 Terriglobales bacterium
CGTCCATGTGACGGCCACCCACCTGAGAATCGTCGATGCTCTATGGGAGACCCCGGGTCCTCTGGAAGTCTGTGCCATCGGCAGTCTGATTTGGCTGCACGCCAAGTGGCATCGCTCTACACGTTTACCCTAGACACCTAAGGAAGCGTTTCATCGGCTAACCGGCTTGACGGTTCGCACGGGCGACGAGCAATCGTCGCCCGTTCTGTTTACAACCGGCCTAACGCGCGCAGCCCACCAGCAGCGTGAGATCATCGCTCTGCTCACCGCCGCCGAACCGCTCGACGGCGGCGATGACGGCACCCATGACAGAAACCGCATTCGATCCGCGATTCTCTCGCAGGACCCGCAACAGAGCCGCTTCGCCGAACTCCTCCTGGTTGGCGTTCATCGCCTCGACGATGCCATCGGTATAGATGGCGAGCAGGTCGCCTGGAGCGAGCTGCGTCTGCGCCACCACGCACTCCCACGCCTCAAATAAGCCCAGGACAGTGACCGTGGCGGCCAGCCGTTCCACGGAATCGCCCCGAAGCAGAAGGGGCGGATTGTGCCCACAGTTGGCGTAACGGAGGCGGCGGGTGGCATCGTCGTACACACCCAGGAAGAGGGTGGCATAGTTGCTCGGTTCGGTGCTTTCGCAAAACATGCGGTTCACGGAGGACAACGACCGTGAAAGATCCTGCACCAGCAGGGCAGACTGGCTGCGGAGGTGGGCTTGGAGATTGGCCATGAGGAGGGCCGCGGACATGCCCTTGCCGGCGATGTCAGCCAGTACAAAGCCGACTCGCCCCTCTCCCAGATCCAGGAAGTCGTAGTAGTCCCCGCCCACGGCGCGAGCCTGGATGCAGGACCCGGCATAATCCAGGGTGGCGAGTGGCGGCGCCTTCTGCGGCAGCAACTTGCTCTGCACCTGGCGCGCGATCTCCATCTCCCGGGCGGCGCGGCGCTCGGCTTCTATGCGTTCCGCCATCTTCTCGGCGAGGCCGATGTTCTCCAGAGCCACCGCCGCCTGACTGGCGACCGCGGCCAGCAGGCGTTCGTCCTCGCCCGAGTACGGTTCTTCGGAGAGACGCGGTCCCAGCACCAACAGCCCCAGCGGGCTGCCGTCGCGACCCGGCATCGGTACCAGACACTCAGACTGCAAGGGCGACAGGAGAGAGATGCCGCGCGCGCCATCGGATTCTGCCGGCACCCAGGGCCGGCCTCGGCTCGTCAGCTCCGCCAGCAGTGGCAGGTCGCGCGGCAGGTGCTGCAGATCGGGCGGAGCTTGTCCTTCGACCGCCACCAGGCGGCCCCCAGGGTCTGCCAGATAAACCACCAGCGACACCGGGTGCAGGGCCTCGCGAATATGATGCGCCAGCAGCCGAACCAGGGTTTCGCGGTCTTGCGCGGTGCGTGTCCGGGCGACCAGGTCCTCGAGGATCTGCCGGGCGTCGTAGGCGCTGCGAAAGAATGCGCGGTCGATGCGCTCGGTGCCGCGCTTGACCATGGGCGCGGACGTCCATACCAGCACGATCCCGAACACTGCGCTCAGCGTCATGCCCAGGTTGGAATCGGGGGGAAGGAAGCGGGAGAAGGTGCGGGTGAACAGTGCGATCGCAACCGCCGCGCCGGCCATCAGCAGGACGATGAACCCGCGCTGCACCAGCACATACCGCGCGCTGCGCTTCAACAGCACCGGGATCTCCATCACCCGGTGTCTCACCACGGCATAAGCAAACGACAACGGGTAGAGGAGGCAGATCACGACCAACGCCGTATCCAGCCAGAAACCGGCCTTGAACCCGAAGGCATCCGCCACGACCCGCTCCAGGATGATGGGGAAATACCCGACCAACGTGCCCCACAGCATGACCCGCGATTTCCGGCGCACGTCCGGCGGGCTGCCCGATCCCAGGCTATTCCACGCCAGCGAGACCATGCCCAGTCCTACCAGGCCGTAGGTCAAGGAGAGGAACGTGGCACGTACCGCGCGGGCGCCCAACAGCTCGGTCAACACCGCCGGCCAGTGTGGCTCGCCCGAGCCCAAGCCTGGGATGGCCAGCGACAGCCCGATCGCCAGGCCCGCCCATTTCAACCAGGGCAAGCGGCGCTCCAGAGGAGATTGCGCGGGGAACACGGCAAAGAAGATATAGAAGAAGGCGAAGAACATTCCCCAGAAAACGGCGCGATACGCAAACATGAAAACCCGCAGCCCTTGAGGCATGGCGAGGGTGGCGGTGTAGCTGAGAGTGGGAGCGGCCACGAAGCCGGCAAACACCAAGGCCAGCAGCCAGGCATAGGGATCCTCGTATCGCAGCAGCAAAACCGCAAACCCGACCACCATGAACAGCAATGGGAACGAGGCCGTGATCTGCAACGCGGAGCTCTTGGCTAATCCCTCCGGCGCCTGGACGTCGGTGCTAGTCCTGAAGATCCCGCGCAGTACCAGCGGGTTGGGCTCGCCGGGGCGCTGCACGGTCAGTTCCACAGGGTCGCCTGGCTGGCCGCGTGCCCACGCCTCGTCGAAGGGCGCCGAGGTCTTAAGCATCTGCCCATTGACCCCAATAATGCTGTCGCCAGGCCGCAGGCCGGCGCGCTCCGCCGGGCTATCAGGCACTACATCCCGCACCGCGAGCGCGTGCGCCTTCTCGTCATAGGTATCGTTGTGCGTTTTGTTGAAACCCAACTCCACCGGACTGTTCCGCTGACGGATGTAAAACATCCAGAGGGAGCCGTAGAGGATGGTGACCGCGGCGAAGAGTATGGCGAGCGCTCGCAGGAGAGGGCGCGGAAGGGAGAAATGTTTGGGCAAGCCGACCTTTCCGTCCGAGTAAACGGAACGTCTCACCGTCAGACTACGGCGAGGGTTCCACTCCGTCAATCGCCGACTGCCCGGCTTCTCGACGGCCATCACTCCATTCCAGGCATGTCTGGATTCCCGTCCCGCCTGCATATCCGTAACCTGCATTTTCCCTGTTTCCGAGCGACACTAGTGTGATGGCGAGCAAGAGTTTCGCTCATCGGGATATGTGGGGGCATGAGCGGGAGGGCTATGCCCACGAGCGGCCCGAGGTCGCCTACGCCCCCGCCAAGC
>DATKKJ010000177.1 GCA_035543055.1 Terriglobales bacterium
CCAACTACACCGAGTGCCAGCGCATCGTCACCGCCGAGCCGCCGAACTCCGTCCTTACCCTCAGTGATTTCACCGACTGCGAAGTGGACCGGGCCGCCCTTACCCGCATGAAGGAGGTCGCCGTGCTCGACCGTCCGCACGTGAAGCGCGCCGCCATCACCGGCATCGAAGGCCTGCCCGAAGCCTATTACCGCTCGCTGGTGTCGTTCTCCATGCGCGAGTTCCCCGCTTTCAAGTCGCGCGAAGAAGCGCTCGACTGGCTGGTGCAGGACTGACGTGGGCCGGACGTGCCGGCCGGAGCGCACGGGCGACACGCCCGTGCCACACAGATCAGCTCCGCCACCGCAGCGTCACCGGCCCGCCCATCGGGTGTTTCATTGGCTCGCCCGTGCGCCGCGACTCCAGCAGCGCCTGCTTCAGCCCGAAATACCACTTGGCGGGGCGGTCGGCGTCGTCGATCAGCATCATCGCCGACTGGCGTTTCAGGCCTTCCGCCTGCATCTCCATGGTGCGCCGGTCCTGCTCCATGAACTTCTCCCCGAAGTAACGGAAGACGCTCAGCGCGCCGGGCACGAAGCGGAAGATGTTCCACGCCGCCCGCACATCGATGCGGCAGGTGCTCGCCGTGATGGGCGTGACCGTAGTCAGGGTCGAGAACCAGTACTTGCCCGCGTGGATGGTTTCGTAGCGGCAGTTGGGCAGTACGAAATCGATAGTGGTGGTGATGGCGTCAGCCTTGGCGTAGGCCCGCAGCAGCTTGTAGGGCGCGCTGTTCGACGATGGCGCGTGGGCGCTCATGCGGAAGCCGTTGGCGATGGGCTCGAAGGCCTTCTGCTTCTCATGGATGCTGTGCCGCGTCCGCCACCACCAGGCTTGGTGGACGAACGGCCCGTGCGCCGGGTCCATCAGCCCGATGATCCCGTGGTCCACGTTCACCGGCAGGTCGGCGGACAGGAACGTCAGCCTGTACTTCTTGCTGAAGGTGGGGAGCTTCGGCGGTTCGCCCGCCTGCTCCCGGTCTCCGCGGAGCTTCTCCCCCTCCGGCACGTACACCCAGAAGAAGCCATCCTGCTCGCGGCAGGGAAAGGCCGTGGCGTAGATTCTGGAGACATCGAGCGCCTGCCCCGGAACCAATGAAGGGATCTCGTTGCATCGGCCGCTCACGGGCTCGAACTTCCAGCCGTGATAGGAACACTGCACCTCCTGCCCGTCGAACCAGCCGCGCGAGAGCGGCATGGCCCGGTGGGGGCAGGAATCGCGTAGGGCGAAGGCCTGGCGACGGTCGTTGCGCCCCAGCACCAGCGGGATGCCGAGCAGCATGGCCGTCACCATGCGCCGCCCGTGCACCCGGTCGCTGCGCAGCGCCGGATACCAGAACCCGCGCAGCATCAGCGTCTCGGCCGCCGGTTCCTGTGGAGCTTCAGGCATGAGGCCCCGCTAGTATATTCTTGCGGTCTTCACGGGGGCACATGGCGGCACTCGCCACCATCACCGATCAGATGCGACGCAGCTTCGATGGCGACGCTTGGCATGGTCCTGCCGTCATGGAGATCCTGAAAGGGGTCACCGCCCGGCAGGCGGCGGCCAAGCCCCTCTCCGGCGCGCACAGCATCTGGGAGCTGGTGCTGCACCTGACGACCTGGTCGAGCGTCGTGACCCGGCGCCTCAAAGGCGAGGCGCTGGAGCCCACCGCCGCCGAAGACTACCCCGCCATCTCCGACCAGAGCGAGGCCGCCTGGCAGCGGGCCGTGGAGTCCCTGCGCCGCACCCACGATGCCCTGCTCGCGGCCGTGGAGAGGCTGCCCGAGTCGCGCCTGGCCGATGCCGTCCCCGGCAAGCCCTACAGCTTCGAGTTCATGCTGCTCGGGGTCGTGCAACACGACCTCTATCACGCCGGCCAGATCGCGCTGTTGAAGAAGGCGTTCAAGTAAGCGCGGCGCCATCCTGAGGGGCTTTCAGCCCCCGAAGGACCTCGCCTGCGGCGCGCGAGATGCTTCGCGCCTAAGAGCGCTCAGCATGACGCCTTCTGGGGACCGAAGGCCGCCCCCTTCCGTAACCGGTCGCGACCCGGCTTCCCTGTTTTGCCGGTTTTTGCCCGGAGATCGTCGGTCTTCACTCCCTCGATGCCCTGTAACTATCCGATTGCTCCCCCGCTCTCTCCATCATATAATCCAGCCACCTCTGGACTTTTCTGCCAGGATAGGTCTGGCGGCCCGGCCCTGTCGCGCCGCCGTGCCGGTTTCGCGGATGAGCCAAATTTCAAAGTCCGGGCTGTCGCCCCGCACTTACGCGGGCATCCTGGCCTCTGTCTGCACGGCTGCATGTATCCTGGCAGCGCGGCCCGCGCTCGGCTCCGACAAGGGCATCGTCGCGGTGCAGGAGAACGGACACAAGGTCTACGTCGACGCTCCTACGGCGATGCCGCCGCCGGCCCAGCGCGCCAGCGTGCTGGTGTACTGGAGCCGCTCGGAGAAGGGCTGGAAGCGGGTCCCTGCGCCCACTCGCGGAGCCATGCGCGCCGCACGCTCCGCCGCTGCGGAGGTGCAGCAGTTCCTGGGCGCGGCGCCGGCGCGGGAGCCCGGCCAGCCACTCGCCGATTCCGACGTCAGCCCCGACAACCGGGAGTTGATCGGCACCCGCGCCATCAGCTCGGCGGAACTGGACAAGATCATTGCTGACGCCGCCGCCCGCCATAACGTGGACGTGAACCTGGTCCGGGCCGTCATCAAGGTGGAGTCGAACTTCAATCCCAGCGCCCGTTCGCGCAAGGGGGCCATGGGCCTCATGCAGCTCATGCCGGGCACCGCCCGCTCGCTGAACGTGAGCAACCCCTACGACCCGCAACAGAACGTGGAGGCCGGGGTCCGCCACCTGAAGCAGCTCCTTGATACCTATAACGGCGATCTGAACCGCTCGCTGGCGGCGTACAACGCGGGCGCCGGGGCGGTGGATCGCAGCAACGGCGTGCCGCCTTACGCGGAAACCCGGAGCTACGTACGCAAGATCAAGTCGCTTTACGGAGCGGGGGACGTGCTGCTCACCGGCCCCACCGTGGCGCCCATCCGCATGTACCGCGGCGCCGATGGCGTGCTGGTGATCACGAACGAGTAGGGCGGGGATACAGCTTTTTCGGCTCTTGGCGAATCGAAGCAACTGACTGTGACCGTGGGTCCAATGCGACTGGTCTCGCGCGGGCTGGCCGTCCTGCTGCTCCTGAGTCTTGCCGTTCCCGCAGCAACCAGGAACGTCAAGCAGAAGAAACAGACCGCGCGCACCCAGTTCGAGACCGCCCTCCGGATGCGCGAGGCGCTGAACGGCAAGCCCACCGCCCAGCGCACCCGCCGCGATTACCAGCGCGTCACCGACGCCTTCCGCAAGGTCTATTACGTGGCTCCCACATCCCCCAAGGCCAATGAGAGCGTGGTGGCCGTGGCTGAACTGCTCGCCGAGTCCGGGCGCGTCTTCGACGACCCGAAATCCTCAAAGGACGCCATCAAGCAGTACGAGTTTCTGCGCCGCGAGTATCCCGGGAGCAGGTACCGCGCGGAGGCGCTGTTCACCATCGGCCAGATCTATCACCAGGACCTCGACGATCCGATCCAGGCCAAGGCGACCTTCCAGGAATTCCTGAAGCATTACCCTTCCAGCCGCCTGGCGGAGCAGGCCAGGGCCGAGATCGAGGAGATCGATGCGCCCAAGAACGCTGGCAAGAAGAAGCCTGCCCCTGCGCCCAGGAAGCAGCTGCCCGAGGAGCAAGCCAAGGAGGCAGACGAGCAGCCGGCGCCCGCCAAGGCCCGTTCCGGCCTGCCCCTGGTGACCGGCATCCGCCACTGGTCCACGCCTGATTACACCCGCGTGGCCATCGACCTGGAGCAGGAGGTCAAGTACGAAGCCGGACGGGTCTCCGGCCCCGACCGCATCTTTTTCGACCTGCACGACACCAAGCTGGCCTCCGAACTGGTCGGCAAGACCTTCGACGTTGAGGACGGGTTCCTGAAGAAGATCCGCGTCGCCCCCTACCAGCGAGGCATCACCCGGGTCGTGCTGGAAGTGGATGAGCTGGCCGAGTACTCCGCCTTCCTGCTGCCGGATCCTTACCGGCTGGTCGTCGACATCCACGGCCGCCAGCAGCCCAAGATGATGGCCAAGGCCCAACCTCCGACGCCGGAAGCGAAGAACACCGTCAAAGAGGCGGTCAAGCCGGCCGAGAGCAAGCCTGAGGCCAAGAAGTCCGAGCCCACGGCCAAGGAAGCCAAGGCTGCGGAAGCTCCGGCGCCTTCCCCCGCCAGGAGCAAGCCGGCGGAGCCTGCGCCCGCCGTGAAAGAGAAAGCCAAGGAAACAGCCGCCAAGGTCATTGATGATGCTGCTGCGCCGGACATCGCCAAGTCGGAACCCACCGTCAAGGACACCGCCAAGCCCACGACCGGTCCGACTTTTGAAGCCGTGGCCCCGCGTTCCAAGGGCAAGCGTCATTCCAAGACAGGGGCGGTGCAGGACCCCAACGCCCGCGAGGCTCAGCCCGCCGCCAACGGCGAGCGGTCGCTGATCCGGGCGCTGGGGCTGAAGATCGGCCGCATCGTGGTGGACGCCGGCCATGGCGGCCATGACACCGGTACCGTCGGCCCCAAGGGCCTGGAGGAGAAGGACCTGGTGCTCGACGTCGCCCTGCGCCTGGGCAAGCTCTTGGAGAACCGCATGGGCGCCGAGGTGGTCTACACCCGCGACGACGACACCTTCGTGCCCCTGGAGACGCGCACCGCCATCGCCAACAAGGAGGAGGCGGACCTGTTCATCTCCATCCACGCCAACTCCAGCAGTGACTCTTCCGCCCGCGGCGTCGAGACCTACTACCTGAACTTCACCTCCTCGGCCGACGCCCTGGAAGTGGCGGCGCGCGAGAACGCGGTTTCGGAGAAGTCCATTCACGAGCTTCAGGACCTGGTGAAGAAGATCGCGCTCAAGGAGAAGATCGAGGAATCGCGGGAGTTCGCCACCGACGTGCAGAAGTCCCTGGCGACGGGGCTTTCCACGAGAAGCTCCTCCATGCGCAACCGCGGGGTCAAGAAGGCGCCCTTCATCGTCCTCATCGGCGCCAACATGCCCTCCATCCTGGCGGAGGTCTCCTTCGTCAGCAATCCGGCCGACGAGAAAAAGCTGATGACCCCGGAATGGCGGCAGAAGATCGCCGAATCCCTCTACCGCGGCATGGCCAAGTACGTCAGCGGCCTGTCAGGGGTGAAGGTGGCCGCCAAGCTGAACAAGGACTCCGGCCAGTAAGCGACCCCTTCATTTGTCATCCTGAGCGAGATCCCGTTAGGGATGAGCGTGAGGACCTACGGCTTGCAGCTCCTCGAGAGCCCCACGGCAGTGGGGCGATTTCTTCTGCGGGGCAAGGCGTAGAATCTTTCTATCCCGGTTGGTTGTCTAAAGTAAGTAGGAAGTTTTGCTGTCCCTAATGTCCCGTCTGTTCACAGTCCTGGCTCTGGCGCTCGCGCTGGCTTCCTGCGCCTTCGCCGCCGACAAGCCCGCGCCCCTGCTGCCCGACGTCTTCGCCGGCTGGCAGAGGGGGGACCTGCGCGCCAGCACCGATCCCTCTCAGGCCGACGCGGCCAACGGGCCGCTGCTCAAGGAGTACGGGTTTACCGGCTTCGAAGCCGCGACCTACTCCCAGGCGGGGCGCAAGTTGAGCGTCAAGGCCGCCCGCTTCGCCGACACCTCCGGCGCCTACGGGGCCTTCACCTTTTACAAGCGCGGCGACATGCAGACCGAGAGCATCGGCGAACAGGGCGCCTCGGAGAACAACCACGTCCTGTTCTACCGTGGCAACATCCTGGTGGACGCGGTCTTCGATCGGGTGACCGCGATGTCGGCAGCGGAGCTGCGCGACCTTGCCAAAGCACTGCCCGTCGCCTCCGGTGAGTCCAGCAAGCCCCCGACCTTGCCGCTCTATTTGCCCAGGCAGGCCTACATCCGCCACTCCGCCCGCTATGTCCTTGGGCCGGTCGGGCTCGATGCCGTAGGGGCGCCGCTCTCGCCGCAGCTGGTGGACTTCAGCAAAGGCGCCGAGGTCGTGCTGGGCAAGTACTCGACGTCGCAAGGCGTGGCGACGCTCACCCTCATCTCGTATCCCACGCCGGCGATCGCCGGCGAGCGCCTGCGCGCCATCCAAGCCGGCGCGACTCCCGGGCCCGAGCTCAACCTCAAGCGCAGCGGCCCTCTACTCGCCCTGGTCACCGGCGACATCTCCTCGAAGGAAGCGAAGTCTCTGCTCGCTGCCATCAACTACGAAGCCGACGTCACCTGGAACGAAGCCACTTCGCTCAGCAAGCGCGACAACATCGGCAATCTGATCGTGAACATCTTCGTCCTCATCGGCGTCGTGTTGCTGTTCGCGCTGGTGCTGGGCGTGATGTTCGGCGGTGTCCGCGTGGTGCTCAAGCGCCTCTTCCCCGATCGCGTCTTCGACCGCCCGGAGGACGTCGAGATCATCCGCCTCAATCTCCGGTAATAGCTTGTAAGTGGTTTAATTTCAAGTGCTTACTTCGGGAGTCCCGGCCATCCGGGCGGTTTCCGGCCATTATTGGGAAAAGTTGGCTATTCTTGTAAGTCATTGAGAATAAAGGGATTTATTCTCCAAAAAATCCTTGACACCCCATTTAGCCCCCTCATAAGATTTCGCCAGAAAGTTCTGACGGCGAAACTTCTGTTGGAACTATTCTCCCTAGAAGGAAAGGCCGCTCATTGCCAGAGCGGTCTTTTCGTTTCTCCCTCGATCTCGTCTACGTGCGCGCCGGCTGGCGCAACTTTTCCAGGATCTCCTTCACCACCATCCCCATCACGGCAGAGATGACCGAGCCGAACAAAGTGATGAACAGCGCTTTCCCGTAACGCAGGTACCAGGGCGTCTCGCCGCTCGCCGGGAGGAATTGGGTGTCCTTCCAGTTGACTTGCAGATTGCGGCTCAGCGCGTTGATGGAGACCGTGGATTGCGTGTCGGGACTGAAGTCCACCGGGATCACGCGCGATGCATCGTAGCCCTCGCCCACCACCTGGATGCGCAGCTTGTGCGGCCCGTCGGGCACCTTCACCGTATGCGAGAACGTGGCCGCTTTCCCGCTCGTCAGCGGTGTCTTGCCGAAGAGTCCGAACCTCTTCTTCGTGCTGCTGAGCTTGCCCGAGTACACCAGCTGGTCGTCGGTCCAGACCCGGATCTCTCCCGAACGGAGGTTGTGCTGGCAGGTCAACTTCAGGGTCGCGGACTTCCCCGTCAGGTACACCACAAAGCCGATCCCGGCCAGCACCAGGGGGAGAGCGATCTTCACCCGCCACGAGAGGCCGCGCAACAAGGCCCAGGCATTCCTCTTCCCTGGCGCAGGAGCTGGCGGCATGGCTTCCGGGGAACTGGTCACGGACGAGGACATCGTTGCCTGAGTGTGCCGCATTTTTCAGTGAGCGACAAGCTACTCCTGGGGTTTCGAAGAAGATGGAGCCGACGATCGGACTTGAACCGATGACCTGTCGATTACGAATCGACTGCTCTACCAACTGAGCTACGTCGGCCCGGCGGAAGGAAGAGACGCAGCAGCGCACCTCTCATCTCGATTTTAGTTGCTTGGGCCGGATGCGTAAAGCAATCCGCCGCCTCTCGCCCTGACCCAGGCCCACGCTGAGTACTGAGTACTCCTTTAGAACGCATCAGCCTCGGCACGTACCCCCGGACGTAATTTGCCCCTGGTTACTGCCGGCTATTCCACAGTTTTTCCACTTGCTAATCCTCAGGCAGTCTCCCCATAATGCATCTTGTTAGGCCACAACCGCATACAGTGACCCGATACGCACGAGCGGACGTCCTGCGGATCCTGCGCATGTCGGCGCGCCAACTCGCCGGATGGGAAAAAGCCGGTTTGATCGCGCCCGGCGAGGACTATTCCTTCTTCGAACTCCTGCAATTGAAGAAACTGCGTGACCTGAGCGCCCGCAAGGTGCGCCCGGCCATGATCCGCGAGTCCCTCCAGGCCATGCAAAAGGCCGCCGCCGGCATGCAGAACCCGCTGCTGGAAGCCGGCACCTTCTCCACCCGGGGCCGCATCGCCTTCCGCCACGAAGGCATGGCGGTGGAACCGATGTCCGGACAGCTGGTCATGGATTACGACCGCCGCGCCGTGGTGTCGGCCAAGGTCAAGAGCATGCGCTCGGCGGAGACCGGGGCGGAGTGGTTCGCCAAGGGTATCTCGCTGGAAGACGACCCGGCCTCGCAACAGGAGGCCATCGAGGCCTACGAACGGGCTATCGAGCTCGATCCCGTCCACGCCGCCGCCCACATCAACCTGGGCACGCTGTACTACAACCGCCAGAACTACACCCAGGCGGAGGAGCACTATCGTAAGGCGGTGGAGGCCGATCCCAAGTACGCCCTGGCCTATTTCGACTTGGGGAACGTGCTGGACGAGACCGGGCGGCTGCAGGAAGCCATCCGCTCCTACAAGCAAGCACTGCTGCTGGCTCCCACCTACGCCGACGCGCACTACAACCTGGCCCTGGCTTACGAGAAGCTGAAACAGCCGCGCCATGCCCTGCCCCATTGGCGCGCCTACGTGAAGCTCGACACCTCCGGCCCTTGGGCGGTGCATGCCCGCAACCAGATCCACCGCATCCTGGAAGACGATTCCCTGCGCGTGGTCTATCGCCGCAAGTAGTTCCGGGTCCCTCGTCGCAAATCACAATTCCGAAGTGTAAAATTGTGGGTTTGGCATTCTTATCCGTGAGGTCTTCATATGGCTGAAACCACTTTGCAAAAGGAAACGGCGCCCGCCCCGCTGGTCGCGCTCACCGAGGACGAAGTCCTGTTCCGGGACAACGTGCGGCAATTCGCCGACGAGAAGATCCGTCCCCTTTCCCGTGAGATGGACGAGAAAGGCGTCTTCGATCACGGGTTGCTCGAGCAGTTCTTCCAGCTCGGGCTGATGGGCATCGAGATCCCCGAGCAATTCGGCGGGGGCGGCGGCAAGTTCTTCGAGGCCATCCTCGCCGTAGAGGAGCTCTCGCGGGTGGACGCCTCCGCCGGCGTGGTCGTGGACGTGCAGAACACGCTGGTCAACAACGCCCTGCTGCGCTGGGCCACCGACGAGCAGAAGAAGCGCTACCTGCCCAGGATGTGCGCCGATATGGTCGGCGCCTACGCCCTCAGCGAGGCCGGTTCCGGCTCCGACGCTTTCGCCCTGGCCACCAAGGCCGAACTGAAGGGCAGCGACTACGTCCTCAACGGCCGCAAGCTCTGGATCACCAACGGCAAGGAAGCCGGGCTGTTCATCATCTTCGCCAACATCGATTTCAATGCCGGATACAAAGGCATCACCGCCTTCCTGGTGGAGAAGGACTTCCCCGGCTTCACCGTGGGCAAGAAGGAAGACAAGCTCGGCATCCGGGCGTCCTCGACCTGCGAGCTGATCCTGGAGGACTGCAAAGTGCCCCGCGCCAACGTGCTCGGCGAGGCCGGCAAGGGCTACAAGATCGCTATCGAGACCCTGAACGAGGGGCGCATCGGCATCGGGGCGCAGATGCTGGGCGTCGCCCGCGGCGCCTGGGATGCGGCCGCCCGCTACTCCCAGGAACGCAAGCAGTTCGGCAAGACCATCTCCGAGTTCCAGGGCGTCCAGTTCCAGCTGGCGCAGATGGCCACGGAGATCGAGGCCACCCGCATGATGGTCTACAACTCGGCGCGCATGAAAGACGCGGGCATGAACTTCGTGAAGGAAGCCGCCATGACCAAGCTCTACGCTTCCCAGGTGGCGGAGCGCGTGGCCTCGCTGGCCATCGAGATCTACGGCGGCTACGGTTTCACCAAGGATTACCCGGTGGAGAAGTACTGGCGCGACTCGAAGATCGGCAAGATCTACGAAGGCACGTCGAACATGCAGTTGGCAACGATTGCGAAGCTCGTATTGGGCGGAAAGTGATGCGGGATCCTTCCCCTTCGCCGTGCTCAGGGTCAGGATTTCGGCGGTGGGCTCCCGCTTCGCTCACGCCCGCAAAATGCCTCAACATGCAGCTGCAGACCATTGCCAAGCTGGTGCTGGGGAAGTGATCTTCCGGTAGAGACGCCCGTCAGGGCGTCTCTCCTTCACGCATATGTCCTCCGAACGTCGCCAATTCCCGCGCCTCAACCTCTCGGATGACGCCTACGCCATCGACGAATCCGGGCAGACCCTGGGACGGGTGCGGGTGGTGGGCGGCGGCGGCATGGAGCTCTCGGCCGCCTCCAGCGTGGTCGCCGAGCAGCTGACGGTGGGACGGCGGCTGCGCATCCAGATCATCGAGCCCGCCAGCCAGGCCAACCACACCCTGGACGTCGAGGTCCGGTCCCGCCGCTTGCGCTCCATCGGCCTGGAGTTCGTGGGTGGCGCCCACCCCCCGGCGAAATGACCGCCGTAACCGGCTTGCACCTTGTCGCCACTTTCACCCTGCACGAGACTGGCGGCAGTTCCCCCCGCGTGGAGATGAATGGCTGCACAACCGGATCCGCTACGGGACCTGCTCGAGCTGGCGACCGTCCACGGCTTCTACGTCCACCTGCTGGAACAGACCACCGGACACCCCGTCCCCACCCCGCGCCAAGCGGCGGCGGGAGACCGCGTCGAGCAGTCGCTTGCCGTCCTGCGTAACTGGATCGACATCCTCGACATGGCCATCAGCCCGGTGGCCCTGCGCGATTCCCTGAAGCAGCAATCGGGCGACACCATCGAGGCTCTGCTCCGCTACTACGTGCTGAAGAACTCGCGGCGGGACACCGACCGCGACAAGACCGACTTCGTGGCCAGCTACCTCTTCCGCCATCCCGCGGAGTGGCGCCGCCGCTCCATCACCACCTTCACCGAGTCCTCCGACGCCGCTGCTCTCTACGCCGCGAAGGCGTACGATTTCGAAGCCGAGCTGACCGCGGTGCTCTCCGCCCCGGATCTTCCCGCTCTTCCCCAGGAGCATCAGCAACTGCTGCGCGAATTCGAGTTCGTGTACCAGGAGGTGGAGGACTTGCGCCACTTCGATGCCCTGATGGATTCCGGCATCGTGCAGCGCGTCCGGGAGATGAAGGCGGCCTTCGGCGCCTCCTTCTACCATCCCCGCGTGCTCGCCCACGTCGCGGTGTACAACACCTTGTTCGGACAGCACTTTGACAAGCTTTTCGCCCAGGCGGGCCGAGCAGATCAAGACCTTCGCCGCCAAAGCGCAAGAGGACGGCGGCAGCATCCTCAGCCGGGTCGAGGGCGATGTCACGGTCAAGCATCTGGCCGAGGTCGAGGAGCAGAAGATCCTCAAGGCCGAATACGGCACCGCCCAGGAAGATTTCCGCAAGGTCTCCAAGTTCAAGAAAGCGGTGGACAAGCGGCGGAGCGGACGTCCCGCGCAGGCGCCTGCGGCCGCAGCGGCGGTGGCGGCCGCCGCAGCTCCAGCCCCGGCTCCGCCTCCTGACGAACCTGTCTACGCTGCGGCCACGTCCGCAACCGGCGCCGCAGCCGCCAGCCTGGAGCAAGGCAAGGTCCGCACCGTACTCGAGTCGGTCCGCAACTTTGTCCTGGCCGCCGAGCGCGGCGCCGACAACATTGTCCCCCTGCGCGGCGGCAACGTCGTCCTGACCCCGGCCGAGATCGAGGCCTACCGCTCCGACTACGGCCAGGAAAAGAGCTTCCGCGCCGACCAGGCGGCCTTTTACATGGAAGCTGTCGCCCTCCATGCCCGGATGACGAACGAGATGGTCGAATACCGGGCCAAGCGCGGTTCCGCCTATCTTTGGAAGCCGCACGCCGACTCTCTGACCTACCTGCTGACCGCTTCTTCCCTCTGCCTCGAGAAAGGCAAGGCGTTGCTGGCGGTGGCCGAGCAGCGGGGACTCGCGGACAAGGTGAAGGCGATCACAGGCAGCATGGAGAAGCTGCGCTCGCAGATGCAATTCGTCGCCAAAGCCCTCCAGAGCTGAGTGTGGGGCGTTCCAAAGCGGTTGAAGATTCCGCTGTTGCCGGAGAGGCGGGAGCTGGCAGGCTCTTGCCGGGTACTGGGTACTAAGTACTGAGTACTTCTTTCTGGTAGGCGCGGCTGGACTTGAACCAGCAACCCCCGGCTTAGAAGGCCGGTGCTCTATCCACTTGAGCTACGCGCCCATCCCACTGCGTCCATTCTAAACCGCTTGGCGCCGAAACCCTCCGCCACGTGACCATAGTGTTACGTCTCATCCCAGGCACCGGCTGTCCCCCTGGCACTTGTCGCGTTACCTTCCCAGGACCATCATCTAAAGCATGAAAAACTCCCTCGTGATCCTCGCCTTGGCGGCGTTGCTGTGTCCCCTGGCCCAGGCCGCCAGCAAGAACGAAAAAGAGCAGGAGCGCCTGCAGCAAGCCGGTACGGTACTGCAGGAGATCCTCGACATCCCCGACGCTATCCCGCCCGACCTTCTGAACAAGGCGGAGTGCGTGGTGGTGGTCCCCTCGACCCTGAAGTTCGCCATCGGCCTGGGCGGCAGTTACGGCCGGGGCGCCATGAGCTGCCGCACCGGGGCCTCTTTCACCGGATCGTGGAGTGCGCCGGCGCTGTACGCCCTTGAGGGCGCCAACATCGGACTCCAGTTGGGCGGACAGGCCACCGACTTCGTGTTGCTGGTGATGAACGCCCACGGCGTCGAATCGCTGCTCAAGAGCAAGGTGAAACTGGGCGCCGACGCTTCCGCCGCCGCCGGCCCCAAGGGCCGCGACGCCGCCGCCGCCACCGACGCCTTCATGCGCGCCGAGATCCTCACCTACTCCCGCTCGCGCGGCCTGTTCGCCGGCGTTTCGCTGGAGGGCTCGACCTTGCGCCAGGACAACGGCGCCAACCAGAAGATTTACGGCCGGAAGATCACCGCCAGAGAGATCGTGCGGGGTGGCGCAGGCATGCCCGCTGCGGGCGGCACCATGGTCTCGACGCTGAACCAGCACTCGCCACGGAACCTTTCCGACCCCAAATCGCTGAAGGCGCAGAAGTGACCTGACATGGGTGGAGCGCGGGTCTCTGACCCGCGCTCACCGGCTGGCCCCCAGCGTCTCCGACAGCTCGCCCCATTCCCGCAGCAGCGCGTCCAGCTCCGCCCGCCGTTGCTTGAGCAGAGCGGTCTGGCGCTGCGTCTCGTCAGCACTCACGAACGATTCCAGGGCTTGCTCGCAGTCGCGGATTCCCTGCTCCGTCTGCTCGATCAGCTCTTCGACCTCGGCGCAGCGCTCCTGCATCTGCCGCAGCTTGATGGGGTTGATCTTCTTGTTGCCCTGAGACGGCCTGACGGCCGTCTCTGCCGCACTCTCCGGTAGAGACGCCCGTAAGGGCGTCTCCTCCTTTTCACTCTCTCCCGCCGCTTCTCGCTCCTTGCGCCAGCGGTAGTCCTCGTAGTTCCCTGGATAGACCCGCACCTCGCCCCCGCCGACCTCGAAAATCCGGGTCGCCAGCTTGTCGATGAAGTAGCGGTCGTGGGAGACGAACACCACGGTGCCCGAATACTTCTCCAAGGCCGCGAGCAGCACGTCCTTGGCCCGCAGATCGAGATGGTTGGTGGGCTCATCGAGCAACAGGAAATTCGCGGGATGCAGCAGCATCCGGGCCAGGGCGTAGCGGTTGCGCTCCCCGCCGGAAAGCACCCCGATGCGCTTGAAGACGTCGTCCTCGGTGAACAGGAAGCAGCCCAGCAGCGACCTCAAGTCGGTCTGGGTGTGGTGCGGCGCCAGCTCCCAGATGTCGTCCAGCACACGCTTCTCCGGATCCAGCTCCTTGTACTGGTCCTGGGCGAAATGGTCCGGCTGCACGTTGTGACCCAGGCGCAGTTCGCCGCCGTTCAACGGCTCGGCGCCGGCCAGCAGGCGGATGAGCGTGGATTTGCCCGCCCCGTTCGGCCCCACCAGCGCGATCCGGTCGCCGCGCTCCACCACGAACCCTGCATCGCGGAAGACCTCGTTCGCGCCGTAGCGCTTGGCCAAGTGCTTGGCCTCGGCGACCATGCGCCCGCTCGCCTTGGGCTGCGGGAACTTGAAGTGGATGGTCTTCTCTTCCGGTGGCACCTCGATGCGCTCGATGCGCTCCAGCTCCTTGATCCGGCTCTGCACCTGCTTAGCCTTGGTCGCCTGGTAGCGGAAGCGATTGATGAACGCTTCCAGTTGCTCGATGCGCGCCCGCTGGTTGCGGTACGCCGCCTCCAGCGACTCCCACCGCTGCCTCTTCTGCTCCAGGTACTTCTCGTAATTGCCGGGGTAGAAGTGGACCTGCTTGTTCCAGATCTCGATGATCTTGTCCACGGTCACGTCGAGGAAGTAGCGGTCGTGCGAGATGAGCGCGTAGGCGTGCGGGTAATCGTGCAGGAAGTCTTCCAGCCAGTTGCGCGTCTCCAGGTCGAGGTGGTTGGTGGGCTCGTCGAGCAGCAGCAGGTTGGGCTTCTGCAACAGCAGCTTGGCCAGCGCGATGCGCATCTGCCAGCCGCCGGAGAATTCGTCGGTCTGCCGCTCCCAATCGTCCTTCTTGAAACCGAGCCCGGTAAGCACAGAGCCCACCTGGGCCTCGGTCGCGTATCCGTCGCGCGCCCGAAATTCGTGCTCCAGGCGGTGGAAGCGCTCGGCCACTTGGGCGTACTCCGCGCCCGCATGATCCAGCTCCGGCATGCGCGCGGTCAGCGCCTCCATCTCCTCCTCCATCGCACGCAGGTCGGCGAACACCGACATGCACTCGGCAAAGACGGTGCGCCCGGAGAGCGTCAGGCCGTCCTGCGGCAGATATCCGTAAGTGATCCCCCGCGCCGCCGTGAGCTCCCCGTAGTCCAGCGTCTCCAGCCCGCACAGGATCTTCAACAGGGTGGATTTGCCCGTGCCGTTGGCGCCCACGATGCCGACTCGGTCCTGCGCGGTGATCAGCCAGTCCAGGTTTTCGAACAGGAGTTTGTGGCCGTAACGCTTGCCGGCCCGGGAGAGTTGGATCATGTGCCTTCCATTTTCGCACGGTGAGCAGTACGAAAAGCAAAGGCAAGGAAGAACGAAGAATGCAGAAGTAGGAACTTCTGCAATCTGAATTGATTTTGTTTCTTCTTAGGACTGCGCTCTTCTCGCCGCCGCCGAGAGCTGCAGGAGCGCATTCTCCACCAGCTTCATGGCGATCCCCCAGCGCTGCCGGGCTTCATCTTCGTCCGAGCCGTAGCCGTACAGGTACATGGTCAGGTAGAAGCCGTCCTTCACCTTGGCGTCCACGTGGTACGCGCAGCGCCGCACGATGAATTCCACCGCCGCCGAGATCTCCGGCGCGCGCTTCAGCAGTTTGCAAGCGGCGTCGGCGAACCGCTCGTGGTCGGCGAACGAGAACCGCACCGGCTCATCGCAGAACAGCAGGTCAACGTACGAGCCGAACTTCCATCCCGCCTGGTAGACAGCTTCTTCCTCGGTCAGATCGCGGGTCAGCCAGGTGTCGCACTTGGCGGTCTCCAGGATGCAGTGCTCCGAGTTGGCGCTGACCAGGAATTCGCCCAGCTCGTGGTTGTGGTGGGCTTCCTCCACCTGGAGCAGGAGTTCGGGCTGGTGCTTCAGGTCGTAATAGCGGGTGCGGCCGTCAGGCGACGCCCACGGCATCTCCAGCCGGTCATCCTCCGCCCCCAGTTCGACAGACCAATCCACCTGCATGACGCCGCATTGTAACGCTCGGAGTGGTCAGCGGTTGCAATCAGGTCGAGCGCCGGTCAGGAATTCCATGATCTTCCGCTCCGCCCAGCGGCCGTCGTATCCATCGGCGGCGTCGGCCAGGAAGCCGCAATGGCCGCCGTGTTTGGTCCCCAGGAAACGGATGTGGGGGTTGGCCAGGATCTTCTGCCGCGTCTCGGCCGTGATCTCGATGAACGGATCGTCCAGGGCGTGGATGATGAGCGTCGGTACCGTGATCTGGTCGATCACCCGGGCCGCGCTGGCGCGCCGGTAGTAATCCGATGCGCCCTGGAATCCCCAATAAAACGCGGTGATGTGCTCGTCGAAGTCCCGGATGCTGCTCAGGCCCCGCAGCCGCGCCAGGTCGTAGCGGCCGGGAAATAGCCGCGCCTTCCGCCGCATGTTCTTCTTCAGCGAGCGCACGAAATGCTGCTCGTAGATCCGGTTTTTCCAGTGGTGCAGCAGCGTGGCCGAGGCATCCAGGTCCACGCCGGGCGAGACCGCCGCCACGGCCTTCAGTTGCGGGGGCGCCGCGCCGCCCCACTCGCCCGTCACCTTGAGCACCATGTTGCCGCCCATGGAGTATCCGACCAGCGCGATGCGTTCCAGCTTCTCTTCCGCGATCAGCGCTTCCACCACCGCGCGCACATCCCCCGACAGCCCGGAGTGATACAGCGTCGGACCCAGGGCATGCGTCCCGCCGCAGTTGCGGACATTCACCCGCACCACGTTCCAGCCTGCCTCCCACGCCTTGCTCCCGTTGCCGATCACGTACTGCGATTCCGCCGACCCCTCCAGCCCGTGCACCAGGATCTCCGTCAGCCGCGCTTGCCGGCCTGGCTGCCAGTGGCAATGGCACAGGAGCTGCACCTCTGCTTCCACCCGGAACAGGCGGTCTTCCGCCGGCGGCAGCGCGCTGCGCCTCCGCAGGAACGCGGGCAGGATGGTTTGCACGTGCCCATTCCGCAGGCCCGCCCGCGGCACGAAATCGTCCCTCAGCTCCATCTGATTTCTTGATTCCCTGACCAAATTCCTGGTATCAATCTAACCGGGGCCGACACGGCTCCTACAAGCCACTAACTACCAGCTACTAGCTACTTCTTATGCCTATTTTCGAATACCTCTGCAAAGACTGCGGCAAGAAGTTTGAAGCCATCGTGTACGGCTCCGCCAAGGCCGAATGCCCATCCTGCCACGGCAAGAAGCTGGAGCAACAGCTCTCCGTTTTCGCGGTCGCGGGCGGCGGGAGCAAGAGTGCTCCTGCATTCGATTCCGCGCCGTCGCCCTGCGGCTCCTGCGGGCATCCCGGCGGACCGGGGGCCTGCGCCCTCGACGACTAGCGCATAGCCTATAGCGCATAGCCCATAGCGACCCGCCCGCTATGTACTATGCGCTATGCACTATGCGCTCTCCGGCGCGCTTTTCGGCTTGGCGTCTGCCGCCTCGTTCGGCACCGCCGATTTCAGCGGCGGCATCGCCGCCAAGCGCGCCCACGTCTTCGGGGTGCTCACCGTCGCCCGCGCCTGCGGCCTGGCCCTGGTGCTGGCCTTCGCCTGGATCAGTCATGAGCCGTTGCCCTCGCGCCACGACCTGTTGTGGGCCTGCGCTGCCGGATTCCTCGGCGGCCTGGCGCTGCCCGCCCTCTACCGGGCGCTGGCCATCGGCAAGATGGGGATCGCCGCTCCTGTCACTTCGGTGCTTTCCGCGGCTCTGCCGGTCGTGGTCGCCAGCTTCACTGAGGGCCTGCCGCATCCCATCCAGGTCGCCGGACTTGTCCTGGCGCTGGTGGCGCTGTGGTTCATCTCCCGCCCCGAAGGCCGGATCCGCCCCCAGGGACTCGGCCTGGCTCTTTTCGCCGGCCTGGGCTTCGGCGGCTTCCTGGTGTTCATGAGGCAGGCGACCCACGTTGCGGTGTACTGGCCTCTGGCGGCGGCCCTCGCCACCTCGCTGCTGCTTGCCGTCATCATCCTTGTGGTGCAGCGCGGTTCTCTGCCCGCCGTGGGCGTCCTGCCGGTCGTGTTCGCCGCCGGCGCCCTCGACACTTTCGGCAACTTCTTTTTCATTCTGGCGGCGCAGCGCGGGCGCCTCGACGTCGCCGCTGTCCTCTCCTCGCTCTACCCCGCGTTCACCGTGCTCCTCGCCCGGTTGCTGCTGAAGGAACGCATCACGCGTCTCCAGACCGCTGGCATGACCGCGGCACTCATCGCCGTGCCCCTGATCGCCGCCCGCTGATCCGGGATCCGCTGGACGCAGAGCGCTTTAGCTTTCCTGGTAGGACCGGAGTTCCACGTCGGTCCGGCGCAGGCGCGATGCCAGCGCCGCCGCGATGCCTTCCATCATGTTCAGCGCCAGCATGCGGTGCTCCACGGTCAACTCGTCGAAACGGCGCCGCGTGATGACGTAAAGCTCGGTGTCGGTGTGGGCCACCGCATCGGCAGAGCGCGGGGCGCGGTCGAGGAACGACATCTCGCCGAAGAAATCCCCCCTCCCAAACGTGGCCAGGAAGCCGACGCTCTGGCCCGCACGAGCCGGTTCTGCTCCGGCGGGGATACTCATAGAATATCCGGCGAGGCTGAACCCAATGACCTATCAGCAGGAGATCGCCCTCCGCACCCAGGGCCACGGCAACATGCACGATCTGAGCGAGCAGGTTGCGGCCATCGTGGCCGCGTCCGGCATCCGCACCGGCACCGTGAACATCTTCAACGTTGGCAGCACCTCGGCCGTGGGCGCCATCGAGTTCGAGGCCGGATTGCGTCGCGACCTGCCCGACATCCTCGACCGCCTCATCCCTCCCAGCCGCGACTACGAGCACGAGCGGGCCTGGCGCGACGGCAACGGGCATTCGCATCTGCAGGCCACCCTGCTCGGTCCCTCGCTCACCGTCCCGGTCGCCAAGGGCCAGCCCGTCCTGGGCCGGTGGCAGCAGATCTTTCACTTGGAATGCGATATCCGCGGGCGCGACCGCACGGTGGTGGTCACCGTGACCGGCGATTAGGTTTTCAAATCAGTGGTCGGGGCGGGCGGATTCGACCCGCCGACCCCCTGGTCCCGAGCTTCGAACGTGATTTCTCATGTGATTGTCCCGCTCAGGTCGGCTCTGCGTCGTGTTGCCGTTTGTTCGCCCGTCTTTGGCACTTATCGGACCCCGATTCGACCCAATTCGTGAAGTCCCATTCTTCTGTGTGACCCCCTTTCCCGGGGGCTATAGTTTGCAGACAACCCCGTTCTGTTGCATATTTCTCCTGCGGCTAGGAGATCACAGAACATCAGTGATCCGAAGAATGACAGCCCACTTCTCGCCACCACGTCCGAACGCATCGCTTGTTTCCGCCGATTCGGCAAGGTTCCGGAGATTTCTGTCCTGGATGTGGGGCAAGACTCGCCTGTGCCTGGGGAATCGCTACTTCGCCTTCTTTGTTTTCATCGTGGCTCTCGCGGAGGTTCTGAGCAGGATGAGCGGATTATCGGGGATCCGATCTCATCTCCGCACCGAAGGCCCCATCCTTATCGGTCTTTACTGGGCACTCGATTTTGTGCTCAGGCCGCGAAAAGTCTCGCCGTTTGTTGCCGCCTTCCCGATTGTCGTGATCTATACCGGCTACGACCT
The DNA here is from genome assembly GCA_035543055.1 of Terriglobales bacterium. Lineage (NCBI taxonomy): Bacteria > Pseudomonadati > Acidobacteriota > Terriglobia > Terriglobales > Terriglobales bacterium. Next base: position 19,297 of record DATKKJ010000177.1, read on the forward strand.
TTTCTATCTGTACTGGGGAAATGTTTTCAAAGCTGTCGACGTCCAGAACCTGCCGGAACTGCTAAAGGTGCTGCCCTTATCTTGGAAGGTGGCGCTGCTGCTGGCGCTCGGTCTACCGGTTGTCCTTGTGCTTTGTTTCATCCACTACCGAAGATACCGCCGTGTGCTGTGGATGGGCGCGCTGGCAGCCCTGCTGGTTGGAACCGTCGACTTACGGCCAGGCGTCGTCCTGTCCGCCCTTGACTGGGCGGGTTTCCAGGTGGCGGAGTGGTCCGATGCTGAAAGCGTCAACCAAAATGGGCGGTTCACGACAATGCTGTACTTCGAAGCGAGGCGGCGGCAGGCGCTCTTTGAAACCGCCACGTACCGCAATCGAGGCAACTATGAGATGGAGGTGCGCGCGGCTGCCGATCTTATCCGCAAGCACGGCAACCATCGAAACGTGCATCTCGTCGTCCTCGAAAGCTTCGTGGACCCTACTCTTTTCGGTGCGGTTTCATATTCGAAAGATCCACGCCACCCCGACTTCGCCGAGCTTGTGGGTGACAGACAGGGTTTTTCTATTTCCCCGGTATTTGGGGGCGAAAGTGCCCAGGCGGAATTTGAGGTGCTTTGCGGCGTTCCCGCTTTGCAGAAGCTATCCCAGATCGAATTCGACGATTTCACCGGTGAAGCGACGGGCTGCATGCCGGGCATTCTGGGTCAGGCTGGCTATTCGACCATCGTAAGCAACGCCTTTGAGCCGAATTACTTCAACGGGACCAAGGCCTATACCGGTATCGGATTCGAGAAAGTCTACTTTCCTCGCGAGTATGGGAGCGCTAGCCCGACTTATCTGACCGCGCGCAACGTTTCGGACGACGAGCAGTACATGTTCGACGGAGACTTGTTCGACCAGAACCTCGCGTTCATTGCCCAGACATGGCACGACAGCCCCGGCCGGCCGATCCTCAACTATGTGCTGGGGACCTATGGTCATGAGCCCCACGACATAGACACGGAAAAACGGCCGCTGGTGCTTTCGGTGAGCTCGCCTCACCGCGACGAACAACTGCTGCGGGCCGTGAATCAATACTGGTATCGTACCCAGGCCATCGCCCATTATTTGCGCGCCTTAATCAAGCTCGATCCCAAGAGCCTGATCATCATCGTAAGCGACCATCTGCCGCCACTGGATAGAGGTTTGAGAAGCTACAACGATTTCCGGTACCTGGATAACATTCAAGACAGCACCCACT
>DATKKJ010000178.1 GCA_035543055.1 Terriglobales bacterium
AAAGAGGGCCGCTTCCTGAAGGCGGATGGCGGCACGCTGTTCCTCGATGAAGTCGGGGACATGAGCTTGAAGACGCAATCCAAGGTGCTGCGCACGCTCGACGAGCAGAGATTCACCCCGGTGGGCAGCGAGGAGCCCATCAGCGTGGATGCCCGGGTCATCGCCTCGACCAACAAAGACCTGGAAGAGGAGATCTCCAAAGGGAATTTCCGCGAGGACCTGTTCTACCGCCTGAACGTGATCCCCTTCTTCGTCCCCCCGCTGCGCGAGCGCAAGGAAGACATCCCGCTGCTGGCGCGGCATTTCCTGCGTGAGGTCTCGCTGACCTACAGCCGCCGCCCCAAGGAGATGCACGATGACACGGTCGAGGTCCTGATGCGCTACTCCTGGCCGGGGAACGTGCGCGAGCTGCGCAACGTGATCGAGCGCATGGTCATCATGAACCCCACCGCGCAGAAGCTGGAGCGCAAGCACTTGCCGCCGCTGGTCTATCGCGACGGCTCACGCCGGGCGCACGCCGAGTTCTCGACCCTGCACCAGGCGCGCGAGGCCTACGAGCGTGACTACATCCTCAAGAAGCTAGACGAGAACCACGGGAATGTTTCGCGTACGGCGGAGGTGCTGGGACTGGAACGCTCCCACCTGTACCGGAAGATGAAGACGCTGGGAATCGCGGTAAAGGAATAGGAAGCAGGGTGCAGGGTGCAGGAGGCAGGAAGCAGGAGGCAGGAGGCAGGAAGCACGACGTCGAACCTAATGGATGTGGGAGAAAGCTGAAATTGCGGTGACGAACACATTTCGTGACTTGATTGCTTGGCAGAAGGCCAAAACGCTGGCTCGGGACATCTACCTCGCAACACGGAGCTTCCCGACGGAGGAGCAATACGCGCTAAGAGATCAGCTTCGCAAGGCTGTCATTTCCGTTTCGTCGAACATTGCCGAAGGGAAAGGGAGAGCCACGCAGAGGGACTTTTGCCACTTCCTCGTACAGGCGCGAGGCTCTTTATACGAGGTCGAAAGCGAGCTAGAGATTGCGAGGGACTTGCACTACATCACCGATACCGAGGCAGATCAACTGGTGGCGTCGTGCAACGAGGTGGCGCGGGTTCTTAACGGCCTGATTAATTCAACAAAGACCGCGGCTTAGTCTTCCTGCCTCCTGCCGCCTGCCTCCTGCAAACCCTCGAGCTGCTTTCTCCAGTCCAGCTCCTCCAGGAACTGCCGTGACTCGCGCCAGTTCGGCCGGACCTTCACGAACAATTCCAGGAACACCCTGGTCCCCAGCAGGCGCTCGATCTCCTGCCGCGCTTCGGTGCCGATGCGCTTGATCATCTCCCCCCGCCGGCCGACGATGATCTTCTTCTGCCCGTCACGCTCGACATAGACGGTGGCGGCGATGCGGGTGAGCCTCGGCTCTTCCTCCCAGCGCTCCACGATCACGGTGGTCGCGTAGGGCACTTCCTCGGCGGTGTCGAAGAGCACTTTCTCGCGCACGATCTCGGCAGCCAGAAAGCGCTCCGGCTGGTCGGTGAGCTGGTCCTTGGGGAAATACCGCGGACCCTCGGGAAGATTCCCGATCACCTTGTCCAGCAGCAGTTCGAGGCCATCGCGCTTGGCAGCGGAAATGGGGATGATCTCTTTGAAGTCGTGCTGGCGGCTCCATTCCGCGATGATAGGCAGCAACTTCTCCTTGGCTACCAGGTCGATCTTGTTGAGCAGCAGGAACGCCGGCCCGCCCGTCTTCTTCAGCAAGTCGAGGGAGAAGCGGTCGCCGGCGCCGAACTTCTGGGTGACGTCCACGATCAGCAGCACCAGATCGCGCGATTCCAGCGCGTCGTGCACCTCGCGCATCATCCTCTTGTTGAGCGGCGTATCCGGCTTATGGATCCCGGGAGTGTCGATGAAGATGATCTGGCCCGCGGGCCGGCCTTTCTGGGGGGCGACATTCACGAAACCCTGGATGCGGTTGCGGGTGGTCTGCGGCTTATGGGTGACGATGGCGAGCTTTTCGCCCACCAGCGCGTTCAGCAGCGTGGACTTCCCGGCATTCGGACGGCCGATGATGGAGACGAACCCGGAGCGGAAGGCCATCAGGCCCTCGCCTGTTGGGGTAAACGCGAGCTGATGCGCAGCCGCTTGACCCGCCGCTGCGAGGAGTCCAGCACCTCGTAGCGCAGGCCGCCCTCCTCCACGACTTCGCCCTTCTGCGGAATGTGCCCCACGATCTCGCTGACCAGGCCGGCGACGGTGGTGGCCTCGCGCCCGTCGGGGCGGATGTGGAAGAGCTCGTCCAGCCGGTCCACGTCCATGGTGCCGGGGACGATGTAGGAGGTGTCGCTCTCGCGCACGATGTCGGACTTGGCCTCGTGCTCGTCGCGGATCTCGCCCACGATCTCCTCCACCAGGTCCTCCATGGTGACCACGCCGGCCACCCCGCCGTACTCGTCCACCACGATGGCCATGTGCATGTTCTGGCTCTGCAGCTCGCGCAACAGGGTGCTGACGTGCATGGTCTCGGGCACGAAGAGCACGGGACGCATCAGCTTCTCGACCGTCTGCACACCCGCCTCGGAATCGCTGACCTGCAGCGCGTCGTGCGCCAGCACGATGCCCTTGATGTTGTCGATGGTGCCGTCATAGACGGGCATGCGCGAGAAGGGGCGGGTGCGCTGGGATTCGATGAACTTCTCCACTGTCATCGAGACGGGAACGGCGGCGATGTCGGGGCGCGCGGTCATGACCTCGCGCGCGGTCTTGTCGCCGAACTCCACCACCGACTGGATCAGCCGCCGGTCGCTCTCCTCCAGGATGCCCTCTTCCTGCCCCGCTTCGATCAGCGCGTCCACCGCCTCCGAGGGATGTTCCGGCTCCTCCGGCTCCTGCGCCTCGGCCAGCGCGGCCACGGAAAGCGCGAACCCAAGCACCAGCGTGACCGGGAATACCAGGTAGATGAGCGCGCGCAGCGGGATGGTGAAATGGGCCAGCCACCGGCCGCTGGTCCGGGTGAAGAAAACGAAGGGCAGCAGGCGGTTGAAGACCACGATGATGATCACCAGGCAGACCGCTGCCTCCAGGACCTCCGCCAAGTCCCAACGCCCATCCTCGAAGATGGAGTATCCGATCATCAGCGCGATGGCCGCCGTGCTGAGCTGGGTGAGCACCGCCATGGAGAGCTGGGCGCGCGCGCGGCTGACCCCGAGCCGGGGCTCGATGCGCTGCTCGAAGGCCTCGATGTTGTCCTGGAACTCACGGGAGAGAAACTTGCCCATCTCGGTGTACACACGGTCCACGTAGGAGACCAGGGCAAGCAGGGCCAGCAGCGCTGCCATGGCGACAATGAATCCGGCGCTCATGACCGCGGCCTCCGCCCCGAACCGTTGGCACGCTCGGTCAGAGATGTGGGCAATCCGAGATTGCGCCGCAAGCGTTGCTCCTTGCGCGCCATCTCGCCCTGGTCGCGCTCGTGGTCGTATCCCGCCAGGTGCAGCACTCCGTGAAGCAGCAGCAGCTTCAGTTCGTCCACCGTGCTGTGGCCGAGCCGGCGGGCATTGCGCGAGGCTGTGGCAGCCGAGATCGCGATGTCCCCAGCGAAGTCTGGGTCAGGCCCGGGGAAGGAAAGCACGTCGGTGGGCTTGTCCTGGTGTCGGAATTGCCGGTTCAGGCGGCGCAATTCGGCGTCTCCGGTCACCAGCACGTTGACTTCGCCGCGCAAACCGGCAGCCCGGCGGGCGCGGCCGGCAAAGCGCTCCAGCGCCGTCCGGCTGACGCCCGCGATCGGATGTCGAAGGATGACCATCGTGCCAAAAGCGACGGGAGGGCCATCAGCCCTCCCGTCTGATATTGTACCCGCCTCTATTCCTCGTAGCGATACTCTTGCGCAGGCTCCGGGCTGGCTTTGCCGTTCCCCTTCCCGTTCGTTTCCCCATTGCCCTTCGTGCCCAGCTCCAGCGAGAGCTGCGCTTCGGCGGCAGCCTTGTGGGTGTCGTAGGCTACGATGATGCGCTGCACCAAGTGGTGGCGTACCACGTCGCTCTCGTCGAAGTACGAGAACGCGATCCCCTCGACCCGCTTGAGCACGTCGATCGCCTCCAGCATGCCGCTGCGCCTGGAGCCCGGCAGGTCGATCTGGGTGATGTCGCCGGTGATCACCGCCTTGGAGTTGAAGCCGAGGCGGGTGAGCACCATCTTCATCTGCTCGGGGGTGGTGTTCTGGGCCTCGTCCACGATGACGAAGGCGTCGCTCAGCGTCCGGCCTCGCATGAAGGCGATGGGAGCGATCTCGATGACGTTCTTCTCCAGGTAGCGGTCCACCCGCTCCTGGTCGAGCAGGTCGTAGAGCGCGTCGTACAGCGGGCGGAGGTACGGGTCCACCTTCTCCTGCAGCGTTCCCGGCAGGAACCCCAGGCGCTCGCCGGCTTCGACCGCCGGACGCGCCAGGACGATGCGGTTCACCTGCTTGGCCAGCAGCGCGCCGATGGCCATGGCCACCGCCAGGTAGGTCTTCCCCGTGCCCGCCGGCCCGATGCCGAAGACCATGTCGTGCTTCTCGATGGCCTCGATGTAGCGGCGCTGGTTGACGCTCTTGGGCTGCACCACGCGCTTGCCGAAGGAGCGCTGCCGTCCGGCTTCCGCCAGACTCCGGAGGCTCACGTTGGGATCGCCGATCACCACCCGCAACAGCGAACCCAGGTCGCCGTTATTGAAGGTGAATCCGTTGCGCTGCAGATGGTCATAGTCGGCGAGCACCCGCTCGGCCCGCGCCACATCCTCGGCGGCGCCCTCGATCTCCACGGAGTCCGCTTTCAGGTCGATGGTCACGTTCAGGCCGTCTTCCAGCAGGTGCAGGTTTTCGTCCCGCGTGCCGAAGAGGGTTTCGATCTTGGGAAAGATATCCAGGTTCTTCTTCATCTAATTCTCGGGCGGTCCCTCCAACAGGGCGTCAGGCACACGTGCGTCGCACCTGCTCGCAGACATAAGGATTTGGGGGAAGCTGGCAGGCAGTACCGCTCGTCCAACAGGAGCTACTACCATTAGCCGTAGAGTACCCCGCTGCTAAGGGGGAGTCAACAACTCCGGGTGCTGCGCCTGGTTCCAAGGTATCTCGCTGGCCGATTCGGTGAGCGGAAAACCCACCCGGAATGGGTTGCCGCTGGTTTTCGGCCAACCCATCCCGCGGGCGCCAGGGCCTGAGTCGACCGTATAGGAGGGCCATGACTGGTTGATGCACAAGCGGTTAAGACTGTATGAATGCGGTTGGCGACCCGGGTACTCCCTCCCACAGCCGGGCAAACGTGCTACACTGTAAGTGCGCTTAACCACGGTTGCGTGTGGTGTGAGTTTTAAGTTGTTCTGAGATTCCCGCCTATCCGTCCCTTCCGTCCAGTTTCAGCGTACATCTAGAAAACGACTGGCCATCAAGTCGCTGCCGCATACGTGCGCGGCGCGCCAGACAGAAAGTAGTGGTAATGCGAAACTTTTCGGAGCTGCCCCTCTCGCCCTATATCCAGGAGCGACTCTCGGCAGCCCGCTTCACGGTGCCTACCCCGGTGCAGGCCGCCGCCATCCCCCAAGCCCTTCAGGGCAAGGATGTGCTGGCGACCGCCCAGACCGGCACTGGCAAGACTTTGGCCTTCCTGATCCCGATCATGGAAGACTTTCTCAACAACCCCCCTCAGGGGATCGCGGCGCTGGTCCTGGTGCCTACCCGCGAACTGGCCATGCAGGTGGCCGAGCAGTACGACGCCTTGCGGGGCAAGAAGCTCTCCCCGGCAGCGCTGGTCGTCGGTGGGCTGTCGGAGGGCGCGCAACTCAGCGCGCTCCGCGGCGGCGCCCGCCTGGTGGTGGCCACGCCCGGCCGCCTGGAAGACTTCCTGGAACGCCGCTTGATCGACTTCCGCAGTCTGCGCGTGCTCATCCTGGACGAAGCCGACCGGATGCTGGACATGGGCTTCCTGCCCTCGCTCCGACGGATCGCCCGGGTGCTCCCCAAAGACCGCCAGACCATGTGCTTCTCGGCGACCCTGGAAGCGTCGGTCGCCCACCTGGTCAACGATTACACGCGCAAGCCGGTGCGGCTGGCCTTCGGGTCCACGCTGAAACCGTCGGAGAATGTGCGGGTGCAGGCCTTCGAGGTGTCGAAGGACAGCAAGCAACAGGTGCTGCAAAGATTGCTGAACCGCGAGACTGGGCGCTGCCTGGTCTTTGCCCGTACCAAGCGCGGCACCGAGCGGCTGGCCAAGCGGCTGGCGCGCGAAGGGTTCTCGGCGGCCATGATCCACGGCGACCGCTCGCAATCGCAGCGCACGGCAGCCCTATATGGCTTCCAGCAGGGCCGATTCCAGGTGCTGGTAGCGACCGACCTGGCCTCCCGCGGCATCCACGTGGAGGACATCGCGCACGTCATCAACTACGACCTGCCGCAGATCGCGGAGGACTTCATCCACCGGGTAGGGCGCACCGGCCGCGCCGGCGAGCACGGCGTCGCTTCCACTCTGTACCTGCAGGATGAATGGAGCGAACTGAAGGACTTGGAGCGTACACTGGGTATTCGCATGGAGCTCAAGGATGCCGATACCGAATTCTCTGGCAAGAAGAGCTATGCCGCGGCCCCGGCTGCCGGCATCGCCTCAGCCCCTCGTACGCGGATGGCCCGGCTGCCCGGGGAGGTCCTGCAGTTGCACGCCGAGATGGCGTAGGCCCGCTCTTGAGCGGAGACTGACAGAGTGAATGAGTCGGCAGGCGCCGCGGGAGTGGCGCCGCCGCCGGCCGCATAGAGGTGACCATGGCAGGAAATACTTTCACAAAGCGTCAGAAGGAGCGCGCGCGGCAGGAAAAGCAGCGTGATAAAGCTGCACGCCGGCTGCAGCGCAAGCAGGAAAAGACGCCGCTAAAGTCGTTGGACGATCTCATCGCGCCCCTGGAGGAAACTCATCCGGACTTGCAAGACGCGCCCGAGGATGAACCACAGGCTGCCGGCGAAACCACCCTCCCCTAGCGCCCTGGCGCCGAAGTCCCCGCCGCGTCCGCCAGTGATGCCGGCACCGCTCGCTTGCTGGCCCAATCCCGAAGTTGCTCGACATCTTCAGCGCGGGTGGCGGAGAGTGGCACCGTGGCCTTGATCTCTTCCAAAACCGTTTCCGTGGACATCGGCTTCTTGGCTGCGTAAGCGGCATACATCGCCGATTGCACCGTCGCCTCGATCTCGGCCCCGGAATAGCCCCGGGCAGCGGCCGCGAGGCGGTCCAGATCGAAATCCTGCGGGTTCCGCTTCCGCTTGGCCAGGTGCAGGGAGAAGATGGCCTTGCGCTCGGCCGTGTTCGGCAGATCGACGAAGAAGATCTCGTCGAAGCGGCCTTTGCGCATCAGCTCCGGCGGCAGCACGGTGACGTTGTTGCAAGTGGCAGCCACGAAGACCGGCGACTTACGGTCCTGCATCCAGGATAGGAACGAGCCCAGCAGGCGCGACGACACCCCGGCGTCCACCGATGCGGAATCGGGGCCGCTGCCGGCAAAGACCTTCTCCAGTTCGTCGATCCACAGCACCACCGGCGCCAGTTGCTCCGCCACCCGGAACAGCTTCTGGATGCGCTTCTCGGTCTCGCCGATGTACTTGTCGTAAATGGCCGAGGTGTCGAACTTGGTGAGCGGGAGCTTCCAGTCGCCGGCGATGGCGCGGGCGCACATGCTCTTGCCGCAGCCCTGCACCCCCATGATGATGACGCCGCGCGGCGGCTCCAGCCCGAACTGCCGGGCGGCGTCGTCGAAGGCGCCGCGCCGCTTGCCCAGCCAGCGCTTCAGGTTCTCCAGCCCGCCAATGGCGCTCAGGTTGACCGTGGCATCCACGAACTCCAGCATGCCGGTGCGCCGCAGGATGTCCTTCTTGGCCTCAAGCACGTCGGTAACGATCTCCGGGCAGAGGGCGTAGCGTGTGACCAGCGCCTGCGCCACCGCGCGCTCGGCTTCTTCCTCGGTCAGGCCGCAGAGGTTCGCCGCCATCTGCTCCACCACCGCTCCGTCGGCGTTTCTCTTAAGAGTGTGGGACTTCGCGACCCGCGCGAACGTCTCCTCGACGATGTCGTGCAGCCGCGTGCGGTCGGGCAACGGAAAGTCGAGGAACTCGACTTCCTTCTCCAGCTCCGGGGGCATCTTGATGGCCGGCCCGGTCAGCACCAGGGCCCGGCGCGAGGCCGCGAAGTACTGCACCACATCGCGCAGGCGGCGGATGACTACTGCATCCTCGAGATGCCGATGGAAGTCTTTGAGGACGAAGACCGCGTCGAGGGTGAGGGTCTCGATGTGGGCCAGGGCGGCCGCCGGCTCGCGGGTATTCATGATGGTCTGGCCCGCGCCTTGGGCGGAGCTCTCCATCACGCCGAGATTGACCGCCTGGTTGACGGCGGCCTGCAACTGGTCGCGGCGCATCCCGGTGGCGCTCGATCGCGAGGGCGCGACCGCGCTGCGCATCAGCCCGTCGGCGATGCTCCACTCGAACAGGGGCAGGCTCAGCTCGGCGCAGGTCTGGCGCACCAGCGCCAGCACCCGCGCTTCCTCCACCGTCTCCACGGCCACGATGGGGGTGCTGGAATTGATCAGGACCTTGAGGCGATCGCCGGGATCCATGCGTCTCTCGCCGCGGGGCCGCGCGAGCTGCGGTTTGACCGCGTTCGAAGGCGTCCGCTACAATACTAGATTCGGGTACCCCGGAAAATCTATTTCAGAGGACAGTCAGCAGCATGGCAAACCATTTTTCGGCGCTCAAGCGCGCCCGGCAGACGGAAAAACGGAGCGCGCGCAATCGCACCAGCAAGTCGCGGCTGCGCACCGAGTTGCGCCGCCTGCGCGAGAGCCTGGCCGCCGGCGACAAGGCCAAGGCCGGCGAGACCTTCCGCAGCACCGTGTCCGCCATCGATAAGGCCATCCAGAAAGGCGTCATCCACCAGAACACCGCGGCGCGCTACAAATCGCGCCTCAGCGCCCGCCTGGCCGCGTTGAAGTAGCCATCAGCGCTCAGCCATCAGCATTCAGCAATGGAACGGCAGGGAGAGGCCGCCGTTTCGCATTTATTCACCACTGAGTCTTATTTCTTCTCCGTGCCTCTGTGTCTCTGTGGTGGGTGCTTCTTGATGTCCAGTGGCGGAAAGCCTTTGATGGCGATGCCGAAGTGCACCCGCAGGAAGCGCTCGAACTGCTCGTCGGAAGTGATCTCGGTTTCCGTCCGCTTCCCCTCCTCGGTGACCACCAGCGCGGTGCCGGTCAGGGTGATGCGCCCGCTGGTCGTCGCCTTGGAACATACCCGCCGGTACGTGAACGTCGAGTGTGGCGAGGTCTGGTGATAGACGCACATCTCGGCGTAGTCGCCGAACTTGTGCGGGACCAGGTTGAATAGGAACTTGTGCTCCAGGCGGCCGTCTTCGCGGCGCAACAGCAGGTAATCTTCCTTTTCGCGGACGATCTGGTACTCGAGCCCGCGGTCGAACTGCGGCTCCGTGGTGTCTAACCGCAGCGGCTCCAGGAACGAGTCTCCGAAGCCGACGTCGGCGAGCCAGCGCACGCCGTCCAGCCGCACCAGCAGCAGCATGTGGTCGAACTCCGGACCGTAGCCGCCGTCGCCGCGGGCCACCCGCCCCGACAGCATGTCCAAGTCGAACCCGATCTCGCGCAAAGCCCAGGCAAAGAGCCCGTTGTGCTCGTAACAGAAGCCGCCGCGATGCCGCCGCACCATCTTGGTGTAAATGCGCGGCAGCTCCAGCCGGACCTCGCGCTTCAGGGGGATATCGAGGTTCTCGAAGGGGATGGTCAGCAAGTGCTGGCGGTGGATGGCGCGCAGGACCTCGAGGGTCGGCACGGTTGGGCCCGAGTATCCGATCCGATCGAGATATGACCGAAGATCCACGTCAGGGGGTAGGTGGTAGCTGGTAGAAGTAGGAGCCCGGATCAGCGCAAGGAATTGATCAACCCATTGACCAACCTAGCGACTTCATCGCAATCCTCCAAAATGTGCTTGGCCTGAGCCTGTTCGATGTACTTGAAATCGGCCGCGAGGCGGACCTGAGTTTCAACCTCGTATAGAGAACCTCTCGCCTGTGTTAGGAAGTGGCAGAAATCACGTTTTGATCCACGCCCACGTCCCTCAGCAATATTGCTGGGTACTGACACTGATGCCCGGCGCAACTGGGTAGTCATCCCGCGCTCCTCGTGATCAGGAAAATGCAGGGTGACCCGGTGGATGCTGTGCGCCAAATCCATGGCCTTTTGCCATGCAACCAGGTTGGAAACGCTCTCGGGCACGACTCCTACCTCCTACCACCTACCCCTACCTCCTACACGGGCAGCTCCGTCTGCTCCCACGCCGGCGGCAGCACTTTCGGCTCTGACGCCAGTTCCAGCACCAACTGCTCCAGCACAAAGCGCTTGCTCGGCGGATTCGAGCGCAATGCCAGGTCGGCTCTGGCGATCAGGCGCAGGGCGCGGGTGATGTCGCGGCGTGACTTGTAGCGGCGCGCCTGACGGATGATGTCCTCGGCGGCGAAGGGCGGCACGCGGAACCCCTGCCACAGCGCCTGCCAGATGGCGCGCGAGTCGCGCACGTTCTTTTCCAGGATCACCAGCATCTGACGGAAGGTCTTGGCCAGCATGTAAAGGTGCCCGATGGCGGCCTCCTCGCCTTCGCTGGAATGCAACAACGCGTCGAGCACCGCCAGGGCTCGCGTGCGGTCGCGGGCGGAGATGGCGTCGGTCAGCTCGTAGAGCGAGCGCTGCTTGGCCGCCAGGACCATGGTTTCCACGTCGGCCAGCGTAATCCGCTTCTTCTCCCCCACGTAGAGGACAAGTTTCTCGAGCTCATTCGAGACCAGCATCATGTCGGCGCCCAGCGAGTCCACCAGTTCGCGGGCGGCATCGGCGTCCACCTTGATGCCGCGCGCGGAGGCGGCGTCCACGATCCAGCGCATTCCTTCGCTCTCATCTACCCGCGCCAATTCGACCATCCCGCAGTACTCGCCCAGGGTGTCGCGGATGCGCTCGTAGCGGTCCTTGTCGGTCAGTTCCATGCGCCGCACATCGGCGGGAATGCTGATGTGGTCGGCGATGAAGATCAGCACCGCATTCGGATTCGGGTCCTTCACGTAGGCTTCGATGGCGGAGAACTCTTCGTCGTGCGAGCCGCGGCCGTAGAGGTTCTTGACCCCGCGCACGAAGAACACCTGGAAGGGCGCCATCAGCGACGGCGTGCGTGCCCGGTCCAGGATCTCGTGGACGGTGGTGTCGGCGAGGTCGAATTCGTAGAGGCTGAGCTCGCGCAGGTCGGCCGGCACCATGTGCTCGATCAGCGCCCGCCGGCAGCGGTCGCGGAAGAAAGCCTCGTCTCCGACGAAGACATACGCCGGGCGCAGCTTGCGCTCCTTGACTTCGGAGACAAACCGATCGCTGGGAGCGAAGCCGCGCGACGCCACTAGTAGGCCTCCACGATGTTCGACACCAGAGTGCGCGCGAAGTCACGCGACATGCGGTCCACCGCCGGAGAATCTTCCTCGAAGAACGAGGTGATCTCGCGCGAGATCTGGTACTGCTCGCGGAACTGGTAGTTCTGGTTCTCGAACAGCACTTTGCCCTGGCGGTCCACCAGCGACACGCGCATGGTGACGGTCACCAGGCCCGAGGACGCCCGGCCGGTGCGTGAATCGTAGGTCAGAGGCGCGAGCTCGGCCCCGACCACGGTGCCGTGCAGCACGGCATCGGCGTCTCCGCCCTCCCGGTTCAGCACCCGGTAATTGGTTCGCGCCGCGAATTCCCGCACCACCGCCCCGGTGAGCACCTGCTCGATGCGATAGGTCTGGGTCTGGTTCGCGAATCCGGGGACGGCGATGGTGTGAAGGTCCTGGGGCAGGCGCGTCGCCTTGCCCGCGGTCTTGTAGCCGCAGCCAGTCAGGGTAAGCGCGAACACAGCTACGCTGACTAACGCCAGGCCTAGTCGACCGCAGTTTGTGGAGGTCCCTCGCTGCGCTCGGGATTTCGGCAGCGGGCTCCCGCTTCGGCTCCCTCTGGTCGCCTTGCTCACGCCCGCTAGACGCCTCAACTTCACTGCACCTTTCCCTGCGGCCGCGAAGCTGCCAGCGATGCCGCGCAATCCACCGCCGTCTGGGCGGCCAGCCGCAGATTGTCGGCCGTGGCCCAGATCCAGAACCCGTTCTCGTGCTGCACATCCCGCCGCAGGGTGAGCAGGATATCGTCCTGTCCGGCGGCGTTCACGTTGCTGGGCGCGTCCTCCGCCAGGCGCGCCACCACCACGTGCTCGCCGCTCACCGCCTGGGTGAAGTCCGCCAGCGGCACCCGTTTTTCCAGCTCAATGTAAACCGAGAATCCGTGCGCGTGGAAGATGGGCGCCTGCAGCAGCATCAGCGAAGGCACCGGAGCCCGCCCACCGACGATCCGCTGGTAGTGCGCGATCACCCGCTGCTCCACCGCTTCCACCGTCGGCTCCGACTTCTCCCCGTAGCGCGAGATGATGTTGAACGCCACCTGCGAATCGAAGACGCTCTTGGGCAGTTGCTGGAAGCTGAGCAGGTTGACGGTCTGCTCGTGCAGCTCATCCATGCCGCGGCGCCCGTGCTCCGAGGCCGGCTCGAAGACCGTAGCCGCCGCCACGCGGATCGGCCCCGCCTTCTGCACCCGCAGCAGGAGCAACCCCAGGACCATCGCGGCCGGATGGGCGATGACGGTGGTGGCCGACTCCAGCTCCGGCTGCGGCTGGGTCCCCAGCTCGCGCTCGATCCAGGGCGCGCGCACCACGCTGCCCGCTTCGTCCTCCAGCGCGTATGACAGGTCCACGATCGCGGCGCCTGCGCCCTTCGCCAGCTTCCAATTCCGCCGCGTGAACTCGCTGTCCGAGGCGAAGAAGGCGAAGTCCACCTTGCCGAAATGTTCCGGCATCACGCTCTGGATGAACGTGACCTCGTCGCCCACCGCGTCCAGTTGTCCCAGCGATTCGTCGTCGTCCAGCAGCCGGGTGTCGGCGGCGGGGAAGTTGCGCTCCGCCAGCACGTCCTTGAGTTCCTTCCCTTTCAGAGTCGCGGCGCCCACGATGGCCACGCGGAACCATCCCGCCGGCAGGTCCACGGTGGTCTCCGGCTTTTCCCGCGGAGTCATCGCGCCTCCGGCGCCTCGGTGTAGGTGGGCGGCGGCGAACCCTTCCGCCGCAACACGTAGAACAGGCGCGCCAGCACCCCGGAAAGCATGTACGCGATGGCGATGAAGAAGAGACTGTAGTTGGAATAGAAATAGATGGACGCGATCAGCAGGCCCATGAAGATGACCACGCGGAAGGGCCGGCGCGAGCGGAAATCGATGTCCTTGAAGCTGTAGAACCGCCAGGTGCTGACCATCAGGAAGCTGATGGCGAACAGCAGCAGGAGCCAAAGCGCGCCCAGCCACCACGGCCCCCACAGCGAGGAGCCGATGGGCGCGCCGCGCGCCAGGTGGACGACCGCCGCCACGATGCCCGCCCCGGCGGGGATGGGCATGCCCACGAAGTATTTCCTCCCCGGCCGGCCGGGATTCGACGGCTGCGGGTTGGCCTGGATGTTGAAGCGCGCCAGCCGGGCGACGCCCGCCGTCAGGAAAACGAAGCAGGCCAGCCACCCGAAGCGCAACAGGTTCATGCGTATCTCAGGATCGGCCATGGGGGGCAGCAGGTGGAAGCCCCACATCCAGGCCAGCACCGCCGGCGCCACCCCGAAGGTGATCGCATCGGCCAGCGAATCCAGTTCCCTGCCGAAGTCGCTGGTGGTGTTGGTCATGCGCGCAATGCGCCCGTCCAGTCCGTCGAGCAGCACGGCCACCCCGATCAGCTTGGCGGCCACGTCGAAGTGGTTATAGTCCGAGATCGTGCCCTGGATCGCCTGGCTGATCGCGTAAAACCCCAGGAAGATGTTGCCGCCGGTGAACATCGAGGGCAGCAGGTACATCCCTTTGCGCAGGCGCCGGCGATTCGCCCCCGTGCCCGGGATCTGGAGCTGCTCGCTCATCGGCGTCCTCCCGCGGGAACAGCCGCCAGCTTGGCTTCGCTCCCAGTTGCGCCGGCTGGCGCCACCGGCAGGATCGCCAGGATACTTCTTCCCCCCGCGACGTGCTCTCCGACCTTCACCGCGACCTCAGACTCGACCGGGAAGATGACGTCGGTGCGCGACCCGAACTTGATCATGCCCACCCGCTCGCCGCGCGCTACCCGGTCGCCGACCTTCCTGGTGAATACGATACGCCGCGCCAGCAGCCCCGCAATCTGCTTGAACACCACCGTGTGCCCCTCCCCCTCCACGGTCACGATATTCTGCTCGTTGCTCTCCGACGACGCCGCGCCCATCGCGTTGTGGAAGGTACCCGTGCGGTACTCGACCTTGCGGATCGTGCCCGCGATCGGCGAGCGGTTCACGTGCACGTCGAAGACGCTCAGGAAGATGCTGATGCGCTTGCGCGGAACGCCCTCGACCTCGATGGTGGAAACGTCCGTGACCTTGCCGTCGGCGGGTGACACCAGCGCGCCCGCCGTGGCCGGGATCTGACGTTCCGGATCGCGGAAGAACCAGAGGAAGAAGGCCGCCAGGACCAGGGGCAGCAGCCCGGCCCAGGGGACGGTCAGCCAGGCCACGATCACCGCGGCCACCGTGAAGCCCAGCCCGTAATAGATACCGTCGCGCACCATGGGGAAACATCAAGATTATATTCGGCTTGGCGGAGTCACCGCACCGCGCATTGTGCAGGACCTCTAAAACACGAAACCTCCCGCTCACGGCGGGAGGCCGTAGGTTACAGCGCGATGAATTACGCGACCTGGTGGTCGCGGCGGAACGCTTGCTCGATCGCCTCCATCTGGTCCTTGAGGCGAAGTTTGAGCTTCTTCAGACGCACTTCCTCCAGCTTTTCGTCTTCGGAGAGAAAGCGTTTCTGGATCAGGGAATCTAGTCTTTGTGCGTACTGCGCGTGTTCCTGGGCGAGCCTGCGGAACTCATCGTGGTGGGAAAGCAACTGGTCGCGTACGGGAGAAGCCATCCACAGACCTCCAACGTGACCACAAAACGCTAGCACACGCCTCGACGCCCTTCAACCCCTTTTGAGGGTGGTTGTGGAAAATTTATGCCGAAATAGTAAGCCATCCTCCGGCGGATCCGCGTAGTACGACTTCCTCCGTCCGGCGGCCACGAACCCCCATTTCTCGTAAAGCCGCCTGGCCACCCGGTTCGACTCACGGACTTCGAGAAATACGGAGCGCGCGCTCCGCATTTTGGCCATGTCCAAAAGCCCACCAACCAGCTGCGAGCCCAGCCCACGGCGCTGCGCCGGACCGGCGACTGCCAGATTCTCGATCTCCCACTCGTCGCCCAATACCCGGGCCACGATGAACCCCAGCACCGTCTCCGCCTCGACCACCAGCGAGACCCGCTCCGGAGTGGCGCCTGGCTCCAGCGCCGCCCGGTATTGCCCTTCTTGCCAATGTGCGGCGGTCGGCGAGTCCTCTTCAATCGCCATCAGCATCCGGATGTCATCCAGGGTAGCGGCACGCACGCGGCTCATGGCTTGGGCGCGCTGAAGATCTCGGCGTCGGAGCGCCGGATGTAGTTGGCGTCGAGTTGTTCGGGCGTGACCGTGACGGCCTGCGCGATCTTCTCTGCCCCGATGCGGGCGATGACCGCGCTGTCGGGCCGGGGACACTCAAGAGTTTCCGCCGCGCCGCGCAGCAAGTCGGCGATCGACCCTTCGCAGCAGATGACGCGTGCTCCGCGCAATCCGCTCACCGCCTCCGTCCGGCCGGCAACGCTTTCTCGCAGGCAGGCGGCTTGCACCTGTCTTCCATTGCTCCGGACTTCATACTCCGCGACGAACACCTCGCCGCGCCCGGCGTCGAGCGCGCAAGCCACCTTCCCTTCCTTGCCTGCGCTGATGGCCATGGCCTCCAGCACGGTCGTGGCCGCGATGGGTTTGTGCAGGATCTCGGCCAGCCCCTTCACCGCCGCCAGGCCCACCCGCAGCCCGGTGAACGACCCCGGACCGGAGACGACCGAGAACCCATCAAGATCGGATTTCTTCAGCTTGTGGTCGGCCAGCAGTCGCGCGATCTGCGGCACCAGCTGCGCCGAGAACATGCCGCCCTCGAGCGGAGCGCACCCCAGCACCCGCTCGTCACGCACCAGCGCGATGCTGCCCTGCTTCCACGAGGTATCGACGCCTAGCACAAGCATGGATAATGCGGTGCACGCGAGATGCTTCGCGGCTGAAGCCGCTCAGCATGACGCCAAACATTGGACGGCGTCACCCTGAGGAGCTTCAGCTCCGAAGGATCCCGCGCGCAGCCACCTAAACTCCCTTGGGCGCTGCCTGCACCAGCTCCAGCAGCACGCCCCCGGCGCTCTGCGGGTGGACAAAGACGTACATGTGCCCGCCGGCGCCGATCTTCACGTCCCCGGAGATCAGGCGCACTCCTTGCTGCTTCAGCCGCTTCACCGTGGCGCTGATGTCGTCCACCCGCAGAGAAACGTGGTGCAGCCCCTCGCCCCGCTTCGCCAGGAATTTCGCGATAGGCGACTCCTCGCTGGTCGGCTCCAGCAGCTCGATGCGCGATTCCCCCAGCGGCACCATGGCCAGCCGGACCTTCTCCGCTTCCACCACTTCCTCCGGCATCACTTCCATGCCCAGCTGCTGGTAGAACTTTTTGGCCTGCTCCAGCGACTTGACCGCGATCCCCAGATGATCGATAGCGAACATGAGTGCCTCACTCTGTACCGCTGCCGTCTCGGCGGCTGTCGTGGGGGCGTCTCGCCCGCACACCCGAGGACGAGACGTCCTCGGCACAGCCAGCGGGACGCCAGCGGTACGGATCCATCACTTCCCCAAACTGCTGACGATCTCCTGCACCAGGGCGTACGGATCGCGCCGGTGCTCGACGATCTCGGCGGCGTACTGCGACACCGCCCCGTCGCCCATCCGCTCCCGCATGGCGCGCTCCAGCAACGCCTCGCGCAGCATCTCCACCAGGCGCTCCCGCCAGCTCTCGATCTTCTTCTTGTGCAGCAGCTTCGATTTGCCCAGGAATTCCTCGTACTGCGCGATGGCCCCCGCCAGCTCAGGCACGCCGGTCGCCTCGGTGGCCACCGTCTTCACGATGGGAGGCGTCCAGCCATCGGCCCGTTGCGAGATAGACTGCATGGCCCGAATCTCCCGCTCCACCCGCTCCGCGCCTTCGCGGTCGCTCTTGTTGATGACGAAGACGTCGGCGATCTCCATGATGCCGGCCTTGATGGTCTGCACGTCGTCGCCCATCCCCGGCACCAGGATCACCACCGTGACGTCGGCCAGGCGCACGATGTCGATCTCGTCCTGCCCCACCCCCACGGTCTCGATCAGGATCAGGTCTTTCCCGGACGCATCGAGCACGGTGGCCACGTCGGCGGTGGTCCGGGCCAGCCCGCCCAGGAAGCCGCGCGTGGCCATGCTGCGGATGTAGATGCCGGTGTCGGCGTGGTGGGCCTGCATGCGGATGCGGTCGCCCAGGATAGCGCCGCCGGTGTACGGGCTGGTCGGGTCCACCGCGATGATGCCCAGCGTCTTGCCGTGCTTGCGGTATTCGCGCGCCAGCACGTCCACCAGCGTGCTCTTGCCTGCTCCCGGGGGGCCCGTCAGGCCGATGATGCGCGCCTTGCCGCTGTATGGGAACAGCGCCCGCAGCAGCGGCAGGGCCTCGGCGGTGTTGTCCTCGATGGCGGAGATGGCCCGCGCCAGCGCCCGCATGTCGCCCGACCGGATCTTCTCGATGAACTTAGTGAGCTCGCTCAGATGACTTCTCCGCTGGACGCCTAAACGCGACAGTATAAATGACAGCAACGGAGACGCAGTGCCACGAAAATCGAAGGCGTCATGCTGAGCGGCTTCGGCCGCGAAGCATCTCGCGTGGATCATGCGAAACCTGCACGCGAGATCCTTCGGGCCTGAAGGCCCTCAGGATGACGCACCTCTGATTTAATCTTTAAGCAGCTGCCGCGCGATCACCAGGCGCTGGATCTCGCTGGTCCCTTCCCCGATGGTGCACAGCTTCACGTCGCGGTAGAACTTCTCCGCTGGATAGTCCTTCACGAAACCGTAGCCGCCGTGGATCTGCACGCCCTCGTTGGCGCAGCGCACCGCCACCTCGCTGGCGTACAGCTTGGCCATCGAGGACTCCTGCGTCGTCTTCATCCCTTTGTCTTTCATGTCGGCGGCCCGCATGGTCAAGAGGCGCGCGGCGTCGATCTCGGTGGCCATGTCGGCCAGCTTCCACTGGATGGCCTGGAACTCGCTGATGAACTTCCCGAATTGCTTGCGCTGTTTGGAATATTTCAGCGCCGCCTCGTACGCGCCCTGGGCCATGCCCAGCGCCAGCGCCGCGATCGAGATGCGCCCGCCGTCCAGCACCCGCATGGCGTCGATGAAGCCGTCGCCTTCCTTGCCCACCAGGTTTTCCAGCGGGATCTCGCAGTCCTCGAAGATCAGCTCCGAGGTGTCGCTGGCCCGCAGGCCCAGCTTGTTTTCCTTCTTCCCCGGCCTGAAGCCCTTGGTCCCCTTCTCCACCACGAAGGCGGAGAGCCCGTGGGTGTGCGCCGTTTTGTCGGTCACCGCGATCACCAGCACCACGTCGGCGTAGTGCCCGTTGGTGCAGAAGGTCTTGGTCCCGTTGAGCACCCACTTGTTGCCTTTGCGGACGGCGGTCATGCGCGCCGAGCCCGCATCCGAGCCGGCGCCCGGCTCAGTCAGACCCCAGGCGCCGATGAATTCGCCGGTCGCCAGCTTGGGGACGTACTTCTTCTTCTGCTCCTCGCTGCCGGCGATGAAGATGTGATTGCTGCACAGCGAGGTGTGTGCCGCCACGATGATGCCGACCGAGCCGTCCACCCGCGAGAGTTCTTCGATGGTGGTGACGTACTCGACGTAGCCCATCCCCGCGCCGCCGTATTCCTGGGGGAAGATGACGCCCATCAGCCCCAGCCGGCCCAGCTCCTTGATGGTGGCGCAGGGGAACTGCGAGGCCTCGTCCCACTCCATCACGTGCGGCAGGATCTCGCGCTCGGCGAACTCGCGCACGCTCTTCTTCAGTTGCAGCTGCTCATCGTTCGGTAAGAAGTCCAAGACGGCTCCTCCTGCGCCTGGGTCAGAAGTATAAGCAAAACCAGCAGTGACCCAAACATTCTCTTATAGCACAGGAAACGTCCTGCACGGCAGTAGGAGCCTCATCACCAAGGTCACCGCCCGGGGGTTCACATTTCTCACTAGAAACAAGAAACAAGAAACTGGAAACTGGTTCATGCCCGCGCGCCGCCTCATCCTCATCTACAGCGCCGCCTTCCTGCGCTCCATGAGCATCGGCCTGCTCGGGGTGGTGCTCGCCGTCTATCTCTCGCGGCTGGGATATTCCTCGACCCTGATCGGCGTGGTGCTGGCCGCTGGGCTGGCGGGCGGCACGGTGGCGACAGCGTTCTCCAACCATCTCGCGCGCCGGCTGGGCACGCGCCAGGTGCTGATCGGCGCCGCGCTGTTCTCGGCGGTGGGCGGCATAGGCCTGGCGCTGCTGCGCTCACCGGCGGCCATGGTCCCGCTCGCCTTCGCCTCCATGCTGAACGGGATGGGTACCGACCGCAGCGCATCGTTCGCCATCGAGCAGGCCATCATCCCTTCGCTGGTCGGCGACGAGCGGCGTACCTGGGCGCTCTCCTGGTACAACGTCGCCCTCGACACCTCGGGGGCCCTGGGGGCCTTGTCCGGCGCGTTGCCCGTTCTGCTGCAGCGCTGGGCCGGGCTCGATTTGCTCAGCGCGTATCGCTGGATCTTTGGCGGTTATGCGGTCGTGAACCTTGCCTGCAGCGTGCTCTACGCTTTTCTCGACAGGCACGCCGGCGGGACGGATCTCGCGGCTGTCCCCGAAGTCAGCCGTGAGAGCAAGCGCATCGTCCGCAAGATCGCGCTGCTTTTTGCCCTCGATTCCACCGGCGGCGGGTTCCTGGCCGACGCGCTGCTGGCCTACTGGTTCTTCCATCGCTTCGGCGTCGACGAGAAGCAACTCGGCCTGCTCTTCTTCGTGGTCCGGGTGTTCAATGCGCTGTCGCACCTGGGAGCGGCCTGGCTGGCCCGGCGCATCGGCCTGGTGAACACCATGGTCTTCACCCACCTGCCGTCCAGCATCTTCCTGCTGTTTGTGCCCCTGGCGCCAAGCTTCAAGCTGGCTGCCATCCTGCTGCTGGCGCGCGAGGCTCTGGTGGAGATGGACGTGCCGACCCGGCAGTCCTACGTCGCCGCTATGGTCGCGCCCCACGAGCGCGTCTATGCCAGCAGCCTGACCAATGTCTCGCGGACAGGCGCTTGGGCCGTGAGTTCCTCTCTAGCTGGAGTGCTGATGCAGCACGTCGCGTTCTCGGCGCCGCTGCTGCTGGGAGGCAGTCTGAAGATCCTCTACGACGGCCTGCTCTATCGCTCGTTCCGCCACCTCAAGCCGCCGGAGGAGCGATAGACGGGCAGCGCCTCACTTGACGGCCTGGAGGATCTCTTCTGCGCTGGGAAGATGGCCGGCCTGCTGGGCGGAGAAAACCATCCGGCCGTCCACAAAAACGTCGAGGGCGCCGGGAGAACCCCATTTGATTTTGGCGTCGACCCCGGTCGCCTGTTGCAGCTGCTTTCTTAGCTCGCCCGCCCGGGCGCGGATGTCGCCTCAAAAGAAGCAGCGCTTGATCTCGATCTTCATGCCCGCGCCCGTTCCTCGCGGGCCAGCTTCTCCGCTTCGGCCGCCAGCCGGTCGAACCACAGCTTGTACACCTCGACCGTCTTCTCCTGCATGCCCTTGCCGATGAAGAGCGAGCCGAAACCCGAGAGCGTCTCCCAGGTCTTCATGACGGTGCCGTCGCCGTTCTGCTCGAAGGTGAACCAGTGTTCGCCGGTCACCAGGTTTCCCCTGCCCACCCACGCCACCTTGTTGGCGGACCCCTCCAGCACCTCGCAATCGAACGCCAGGCGGCGCGGGCGCTCCAGCTCCATCCGGAAATGGCTGCCCTTCTGCCAGGGTTCCCCGCTGGTCCACTTGCTGCGGGCCACGCTCGGGTTCCACCACGCCCACTGTTCCAGTTTCTGGAACACCTGCCAGATGTGTTCCGGACGGCACTTGGCCGTCGCCTCGTATTCCAGTCTGATGCTCATGAGCCCTCTGACTCCCTTAAAGCGATGCTTGAACCCTGGCGATAGATTCCATTGAACGAACGCTCGTTAATTGTTCCACGTGGAACTTCACCCGCAGACCTGCCGCAGGGCCTCCAGTGCCCGCCCACACGCCGCCCGGTCCACATCCATGTGGGTCACCAAGCGCATGTTCTCCGGGTCGATGCCGTTGATCAGCACGCCGCGTTCCGCCAGCCCGCGCGAGATCTCCGCCGAGGTCTTTCCCGTCCGGGCAACATTGAAGACGACGATATTGGTCGCCACCTTGGCCGGGTCCAGCGCGATGCCGGGGACCCTCGCCAGCTCGCCCGCCAGCCAGCGCGCGTTCTCGTGGTCGTGGTGCAGGCGCCGCGGCATCTCCTCGACCGCGATCAATCCCGCCGCCGCCAGCACGCCCACCTGCCGCATGCCGCCGCCCAGAGCCTTGCGATACATCCGCGCCTGGTCGATCAGCTTCCGGCTGCCCACCAGCATGGAGCCGACCGGCGCGCCCAGGCCCTTCGACAGGCAGAACATCACCGAATCGAACTTGCGGGTGATCTCGGCCACCGGTTTGCCGAGCGCCGCGGCGGCATTGAAGATACGCGCCCCATCCAGGTGCACCGGCAGCCCGGCGTCGTGGGCGCCGTCGCAGATCTCCTCCGCCACCTCGGTCGGATACACCGTGCCGCCGCCCATGTTGTGCGTGTTCTCCAGCTCCACCAGCCCGGTCTGCGCCACATAGTACGTCTTGGGCCGGATCTTCTTCTTGATCTCGCTCCAGCGCAGGATGCCGCTATCGCCGGGCAGCGCGCGTGGGATGCAGCCGGAGAAGTGCGCCATCATCGCCATCTCGTAATCGAGGACGTGCGAACGCGCCTCGCAGATCACTTCCTGCCCCGGGCGGGTGTGGCACTTGATGGCGATCTGGTTCCCCATGGTGCCGGTGGGGACGAAGAGGGACGCCTCGCGCCCGAAGATCTCAGCCGCCCGCTGCTCTAGCCGGTTGACCGTGGGGTCCTCGCCATAGACGTCGTCGCCGACCTCGGCCTCGGCCATGGCGCGGCGCATCGCCGGCGTCGGGCGAGTGACGGTGTCGCTGCGCAGGTCCACGGTGGCCGCGCGCCGCTGCTCGTCTTGCTTCTGGATTTCCCCCGTGCTGCCGGGCACGGTGCTGCTCTTCATAGGCGGGATCCCGTAAGAGAAAAGAATAACAAATCGCAGCGCTCAGGCGTGCAATTGGGGCGCGAGGAAGCGCTGGAAGACCTCGTTGGAGAGCAGCCGGCCGCGGTCGGTCAGGCGCAGCACGCGCCCCGCGAGCTCGGCCAGGCGGTCGCGCTCCAGCTCGCGCATGATGGGGATGAGCTCGCGGATGGCGGACTCGCCGAAGCTTAGCGCCACCCGTTGCAGGTCCACCCCGCGATTCAGCCGCAGCCCCAGGAACAGAGTCTCTTCCAGCGCGGCCTGCCGCGAGATGAACGAGCTGGCCGGGACCTCGCCCGCCAGGTAGGCATCCAGATCGTCGGTGGTGGCGAAGCGCACCGCCTCGACGTCGCCCCCCGACGCCGGCAGCATGGAGTGGGCGTCGACCCCGAAGCCGAGATAGGGCTGGCGGGTCCAGTACTTCAGGTTGTGCCGCGACTCGGCTCCCTTCCAGCAGAAGTTCGAGATCTCGTAATGCTCGTAGCCGCCGCGTCCCAGCTTCTGGCAGGCGATCTCGTAAAGCTCGGCGACCAGGTCTTCGCTGGGGACGTCGTGCGCGTGGTACCGGGTGCCGCCCGCAATCACTTCCCGGCCCAGACGCGAGTCCTCGTCCACCTCCAGCATGTAAACGCTGATATGCGGCGGCACGACGGCCAGGGCTTCGTCGAGCGAGTATTTCCACGATTCCGCGGTCTGGTGGGGCAGGCCGGCGATCAGGTCGAGGTTGATATTGCCGACACCGAGGGCGCGCAGCCGGGCGATGTCGTCGAGCACAACGGCGCGGTTGTGCAAGCGCCCGACCGCGGCCGCTTCCCGATCAACGAACGATTGCACG
Source organism: Terriglobales bacterium (assembly GCA_035543055.1). Lineage (NCBI taxonomy): Bacteria > Pseudomonadati > Acidobacteriota > Terriglobia > Terriglobales > Terriglobales bacterium. Next base: position 23,237 of record DATKKJ010000178.1, read on the forward strand.
CCCAGGCTGACGCGGTTCACCCCGAAGCCGACCAGCGTCTGCAGCATCTCCGGGGTGAGCGTTCCGGGAGCGCACTCCACCGTGATCTCGGCGCCGGGCGCTACCTCGAAGACCTCGCGCGGGCAATCCAGCATTACCTGCAGGTCCTCGGGAGCCAGCGCCGTGGGCGTCCCCCCGCCCACATAGATGGAATCGACCCGGAGATCGAACTCGGCCCCGACCCGGGCCGCGGTCTGCCGGGCCGAACGCATGTCGTCGCAGACGCGCTCCACGTAGCGCGTCATCAAGCCGGCGGAAAAGACCCCCGAGGCGAAGTTACAGTAGCTGCACTTGGAACGGCAGAAGGGGACCGAGATGTACAGGCCGGTGGGCATCAGCTCTGGAGTGGCGCGGCACAGGACATGTCCGCGCTAGTGTCTTCCTGGACCACACCGAGGATACAAGGGTCCCGGCGCAGGAGCAAAGAATTCGCTGTAACCGGCACCCGCCGAGCTGCTTCTTATAGAATCGGCGGACTTGTGGTGAAACGCGCGGTCATCACCGGGATGGGAGTAGTCAGTCCGAACGGCATCGGCAAGGAAGAATTCTGCCGCGCCGTGCTCGAAGGACGCAGCGGTGTGGGGCGCATCACCCGCTTCGATGCCAGCGAACTGCCGGTGCAGATCGCGGGCGAGGTCCACGGCTTCGACGAGCTGGCGTGGATGGAGCCGATCGAGCGCAAGCACGTCTCGCGCGTGGTCCCTCTGTCCCTGGCGGCTTCGGCGGAGGCGCTGCGCGACGCCGGGCTCGATCCCGCCGCCCTCCCTCTCGAGGAGAAGCGCCGCATCGGCGTCATCCTGGGGACCGGAGGCGGCGCCCAGGATTTCTCCGAGGAGCAGTACCGGCTCTGGCTCTCTGGCAAGCTCAAGCAGGTGAGCTTGTTCAGCATTCCCAGCGGGACCATGGGCACGCTGGCCAGCGAGATCTCCATGTACTTCGGGCTGCGGGGCATGAGCCACGTGGTCACTTCCGGCTGCACCTCGTCCACCGACGCCATCGGCTACGCGCTGCGCAACATTCAGGCCGGCGTGCTGCCCATGGTGCTCTGCGGGGGCGCCGATGCCCCGCTGGCCCTGGGCATCCTCAAAGGGTTCTGCCTGATGAAGATCATGACCGCGTCCTGGAACCACGCGCCGGAACGCGGCTCGCGCCCCTTCTCCGCCGACCGCGACGGCTTCGTGATCGCCGAAGGCGCCTGGATGTTCGTGCTGGAGGAGTACGAGCACGCGCGCGCCCGCGGCGCCAAGATCTATGGTGAAGTGGCGGGCTACGGCTCCACCTGCGAAGCCTTCCATCGCGTGCGTTTGCAGGAATGCGGAGAGGAGCCGGCCCGCGCCATCGTGCTGGCCATGGAGGAAGCCGGCGTCAAGACCGTCGACGTGCAGTACGTGAACCTGCACGGCACCTCCACCCAGCTCAACGACCGCATCGAGACCCGCGCCCTGAAGCTGGTGCTGGACGGACGCGCGGCACGCACTCCGATGTCGGCGCTGAAATCGCAGATCGGCCACCCGCAGGGCGCCTGCGGGGCCGCGGGCGTCGCCGCCACTCTGGTGGCCATGCGCCACGAACAGCTCCCGCCCACAATCAATATCGAGGTCCCCGACCCGGACTGCGACCTGGACTACGTGCCCGACCCGGGCCGCAAGGCCCAGGTCGAGCATGCCGTGTGCAACTGCATCGCCTTCGGGTCGAAGAACTCAGCCCTGGTGCTGCGGCGACTGCAGTAGGTACCCGGCTACTGCTTCTTCATCATCTCCACACTCGGATCGAGCTTCCATTCGCAAGGCCAGGTGCAGGGCATCCCAAACGCGATCAACATCGCGTGGACCTTGGCGAACGACAACTCGAGATGATTGGGGGCTTCTCGCTTGGCGGTCAGCACCTCGAACGCCTTCTGTTCATCGCTGGACAACTTCAGGTCGGGGTACAACGTGAAAACGCGCTTGGGATCGTGAAACAGAAGGGTGCGGAACTTCTCGCTTGTGCAGGCGGCGCCGATGATGGTGAGGAGGGCCGTGGGCTTATCTGCCGTTCCGCCTGATGGCGTACTACCGGTACCGTACGGCATACACTTCTCCTTTCGTCATGGATCTCGGTGACCGGAACCTGGATCAGCCTGGAGTCGGGCCTGTGCTCGCTTTACAGCGCGCAAGGATAGGTACACCAGGGGTTCTTCAGGCGAAGGTTCTTGGTGCTTGCTCTGACCACCACCTGGGTCCGTTCGCATGAGGCCATGAGTTTCCTCCTGTAGGCCGGCCGCATCAGGGCGCCGAGAACGGCTGTCTCCAGTTCGGTCAGCTTCCAGTCACGCGCGCTCACCCGCCTTGCGATCCAGGCGACTGGGTCGCGGGCAGTAAACAGCTTCTTCCGGAACACTCGATCGACGCACGCTGAACCTATGACGGCGGCGATCAGCAGTTTCCTGGGGACCGGGGTGCGGCGAGCAGTCGCTCTCCTTGTGGAACTCCTGCGCGCAGATTTCCTGGGGGTCATCGTTTGCCTCCTTCAGTGGTATGGAGTCTCTTGTACGGATGGGCCTGGCCCCGCCGCAGGCAGATCGAGGCCGCTCATTTCCTGCCATTCGCGCCGAGCTTGCCAGCGGACGGGAAGATCGTCGGCGTCACGCCAAATGGCGAAGAACTGCTGGTACTGTTTGCGGGCCGCCTGGTCATTGCCCTGACGGCGTAAGGCGCGCGCCAATTCCAGGTTCCCCAGCACCCAATCGGCGGGAAATCCATCCCGCAGGATCTCGCCCTTGGCGGCCAGAACCTGTTGCCAGGCGGCCGCGGCCTGGCTCCAGTCCTGCTGCGCCTGGTACGCTCGCGCCAGTCCCAGGCGGAACGAATAGTCGGGATAGCGGGCCGGGTCCGAGCGCAACGACTGCACAGCTTCCGCGGGCTTGCCTTGCGCGGTCTGGATCTCGCCTTTCAGATGCGCCAGGCAGCTCTTGTTGAAGTTCGTGGGCGAGTCCGCGGCCAGCCGTTCCAGGTTCTTGAGCACTGCCGAAGCTGCAGCCAGGTCTCCCATCTGCGCGTAAAGTGTTCCCGCCCGCCGCAGGTCTTCCGCTTGAAGGGCGCGCGGCTCACCTGACGCCAGGACCCACTGCAAATGACGCTGCGCCAGCGCCTTCTCTCCCCGCAGTACGTAGATCGAGGCCAGCAGGTACCTGCGCAAGATCTCCGCCGACCGGTTGCCCGAGGCTTCGTCATTCCGCATGCCGGCGGTGAGCCGTTCGGCGCCTGCCGAGAGCCTCCCCTCGTAAACATCGATGCGCGCCTGATAGATCTGCGCGATGGTCTGGTATGGCCCTCCGACCTTCTCGACGCGTTCCAGTTCCTTCCGCGCTCCGGCGGTGTTGCCTTGCCCGAAGAGCGCCAACGCAAAGCCCCACTGCAGGCGAGGACTCTGCAGGCCGCGTTGCTCAGCCTGGCGATAGGCCTCGATTGCCGCCTGATCGTCGTTGACCAGGTCCAGACAAAGCACCAGGTTGGAATACGCATAGGTGGAAAAGGGATTGAGACGCAGCACTTGGCGAAGGTCTTCGATCCCGCCGGCGATGTTGCCCACGTTCAGATGGGCCTTGGAAAGCTCCAGGTGCCCATCCTCGTCGTCGGGATAGAGGTTGACCAGGACCGCCAGCGTGTCCACCGCCTTCTCATTCTCGCCTTGCACGCCGAAATAACCGGCTTCGATCAGGTGACGCTCCCGGTCGGTGACACCATCACGGAGGGCATACGCCCGTTCCAGCTCTTCCTGCTTCCTCCGGCGGTTGCCTGCGATCTCGTACACCTGCGCCAGTAAGGCGTGTGCCATGGCAAAATCCGGGTCCCGCTGCAACGCACTCTGCAGCAGCAGGGACGCGGAATCCACGTTGCTGCGAGCTAGGTCGTCTCCCGCCCGGGAATAGAGCTGCAGGGCTTCGAGTGAACGGGTTGTGACCTTGGCCAGGGGGCGGCTGCTCTTCTCGATCCTGGGCAGCGATTCGCCTAGATCCTGGCGGACGCGGCGAGCCAGCGTATCGACATTCTCGAACAACTCTTCCTTTGCCGCGAAGCGCTGGCTTTCGGCGAATAGCAGCTTCCCGTTCGAGGGCTGCAGCCCACGCACGTTGATCTGGAACGCGTTCCCGCTGCGCTCGATGCTGCCCATGAGGAGCACTTGCAAGTTCTCGCGCTGGCAGATCTCGCGCCCCAGCGCCTCGTCGATCCTGGGCGCACCCTCGCGCTTCATCCTTTGCAAGGCGGCGACCATGCGGTCACGTGGCAAGACGTTCAGATAGCTGGACTGCTGCAAGGAGATGGAAAGCGCTTCTCCCAGGGTACGGTCGAATACGGGATCGCCGGCCGAGTTATCGAAGTCCGAGATCAACACCCAGTCGCGCTCGGCGAAGGCCGGCCTGGGCGCGGTCCCGACCGGCAACAGGAGGATGACGGCGACCACCGCAGCCGCCGCCAGCAAAGCCGTCAGGACCCGCGAGCGCAGGCTCAGGACCGGCGCCACCGCCGCGGTGGCTCTGCGCTGCAAGGCGCGCAGATCCACCGCCAGGTCGGCGGCAGTGGCGTAGCGCGCCGACGGGTCCTTGGCCAGCATCTTGGAGACGATCCGCTGCAGTTCCTTGGACACGCCCGGCGCCGCCTTGCCCAGAGGCAGTGGATCGTGGTGCAACACCCGATCCAGCGTGGCGACCGCCTTCGCCTGACGGAACGGATGCTGTCCGCTCAGCATCTCGTAGAACACCACGCCCAGAGAGAAGATATCGGCGCGCGTGTCGGAGGGCTCCTCGCGCAACACCTCCGGCGCCATGTAACCCGGTGTACCGGCATAACTCGAACTGACCGATTCGAGGCTGGCGGTGTCGGAGCTTTCATCGAGCACCGGCATGCGCCGGGCCAGGCCGAAATCCAGCACCTTCACCAGCCCGGCGCCAGTGAGCATGATGTTCTCCGGCTTGATGTCGCGGTGCGAGATGCCGCGGGCGTGGGCAGCAGCCAGCGCGTCGGCGCACTGGATGGCGATGGGCAGGAAACTCTCGACCGCCATCAGCGGCGTGGCCCGCATGCGGTGGCGCAGCGACTCGCCCTCGACATATTCCATCACCAGGAGCAGCTCGTCCCCGTCCTCGACCACGTCGTACACGCCGGCGATGTTAGGGGAACTGAGCGCCGAGGCGCGCTGCGCTTCCTTCAGGACTTGCTTGCGGGCATCGGGATCGGAGCGGAGCTTGGGCGAAAGGCGCTTGACCGCCACCTCGCGGCGCAAGACGGTATCGTCGGCGAGATACACCTCGCCCATGCCGCCGGCGCCCACTAACCGCTTGATCTGGAAACGCCCGACGCAGCGGCCGACCAGCTCATCGGCGCGGTGCGACGCCTCCGGCTCTCGTTGCGGAGTAGCCATGCCACGTCCCGCTCAGGGAA
>DATKKJ010000179.1 GCA_035543055.1 Terriglobales bacterium
AGCATGGAGAGCAGGTCGCCGCGGTCCTCGCCGCTGGCCCGCCGCTGCTCGATCATGCCGTAGATGACGCGGTCGAGGCGGGCGCGAGCGCGCTCCATGCGGCGCACCGGCGGCAGCGGGAACTTCTCCAGGTACTCGGAGAAGGGCAGCAGCAGGAAGCCGAACAGACCCATCACCTCATTCAGGGCCGTGCCGACCTCATCGGCGTGCGATTCGACGTCGGCATCAAACAGCGTCTTGGCGACGATGGCCAGCGTCAGCCGCATCATCTCGTGATGCATGTCGAGGGTGGCGCCGTCCTTCCAGCGCGCGCGGTCGCGGGCCGCATACTCGACCATCTTCTCGGCGTAGCCGGCGATGCGCGAACGATGGAACGCCGGCTGCACCAGGCGGCGCTGGCGCAGGTGGATGTCGCCCTCGCTGGTCAGCAGCCCTTCGCCCAGGAGGCGTTTCGACCGCTGCAGCACCCGCCCCTTCCTGAACAGGCGGTTGTTGGTGACCAGCACGTCCTTGATGGCTTCCGGATGACTTAGCAGAACGATCCACTGTCCGCCGGCGCGGAAGGAGGCGATGTCCCCGTACTCGCGCTGCACCTTCGCCATGAACTTGAGCATGTCGCGGCGGAAGGGCACCAGCACGCCCCCGGGGAGCCTGGAGCGTGGGCCGGGCGGATACACGTATTTAGGCAAGGCTCATTTGCCCGCAGACACGGGCTTCTCGAACAGCTTCGGGTCCACCGCCGGATTGATCGCCAATTCCTTGATCTCGGACCATCCGCCCTCTTTGCCGCCTTCGGTGATCTTCCGCTTGAAGGGCAGGGTTACGCCATTCACGGTTCGCCAATCGGAATAGTCGGTGATGGAGCGTACTGGCCCGGTCTGTACGTTGCGTTCGAAGATGGCGCGCAGCACGCGGCCACTCTTCGGGTCCACGTACCAGCGGGCACGCGCCCCGTCGGCGTCGAGGTCGAGGACGGTGGCCTCCACCTCGCCGATCTTCTCGTTGCCGCCCACGACAAAGACGTACTTAGGATCGTCCAGGTGCTGGGCGACGTTGATGAAATCCCGCTTCAGGCTGTTGACCACGTTTTCCCGCTGAGGAGGAGGCATGTCCTCGAAATTCCCTCCCGATTCCAGGAACGCGCCTCCGGGGCCGAGCACCAAGGTGATCTCGCCCATGGGCGTTTGCATGGTGGTGCGCGACTGTCCGGGGAAGGCGACCAGGGATTCATAGTCGATCTGTGTCCCGCCCTGGGGCGAGGGTACAGTCATGGTCGCGGTCTGTTTATAGGACTTGACCGCATTCACCGCCGCCGCTCCCCCCAGGCTCTCGACCACCTTTGCCGCCAAGGCCCTGCCTTCCGGAGTTGAACCAGTGGGGGCCGCCGCGACCTCCGCCTTCTCCTCTCCCGGCGGTGGCGGGATGGTGATGTCGATGGGCGTTACTGCACCCAAGGTATTGAGCGGCTTATCGAACTCCTTGTCATTCCCCACCACCAGCACCGCCAGCCGGTCCGCGTGCAGGTACTTCTCCGCCACCCGGGCCACATCCGCTGCCGTCACCTTCTCGATGCCGGTGCGGTATTGCTCCAGGAAGTCGGCAGGATACCCGTAGAACTCGTACGCCATCCGCTCGCGCAGCACCTTGGCCTTGGAGTCGAAGTTGAAGATGAACGAGTTCAGGATGTTGTCCTTGGCGCGCTTCAGCTCCTCTTCGCTGGCCTTGCGCTGGACCATCCCCACCAGCTCTTCCTTCAGCGCCTGCAGGCCTTCGACGGTGGTCTGGCTCTTGGTGCCCATCGACAGGCGCAGCATGCCGGGATGATCGTAGGGGACGCTGATGCCGCCGCCCACCGCGTAAGCCAGCCCCTTGGCCGAGCGCACGTTGCTCACCAGGCGCGAGGCGAAGCCCCCGCCCAGCACTTCATCCATGACCTCGATGGCGTAGTAATCCGGGCTGCGCCGCGTCACCTCCACCGGGTACACCATGCGGATGGCGCTCTGGTTCACGTCTTCTTTGGGGATGAAATAGACGCCCGGCTTGGCCCCCTTGAACTCGGCAGGGGCCTCCTTGAAAGCCGCGCCGCGCGGCCAGCTGTCGAATGCCTTCCGCAGCCGCGCCTCCATCTGCTTGCCGTCGAAATCGCCGGTGATACCCAGGATGATGTTGTTGGGCTGCAGGTACTTCTGGTGGAAGTCGAGCAGGTCCTGGCGGGTGATGGCGGCCACGGTCGCATACTCGGCTTGCCGCGCGTAGGGACTGTCGGCGCCATACGCCAGCTTGGTGGATTCGCGCCCCGCGATCGAATTGATCTGGTCGTTGCGGCGCGAGATCGAGGTATTCACCTGGTCCTTCGCCAGTTCTATCTTCTCTTCCCGGAACTCGGGGTTCCGCAACACGTCGAGGAAAACAGTGAAGACATCCTCGAAGTCGCCCTTCAGGCAGGAGAAGGCGACGGACGTGGAATCGACGCCGCCCTCGGTCTCCACTTTGGCGGCGCGCGCTTCCAGGAAGTCGTCGAGGTCGTCGCCGGTCTTGGTCTTGGTGCCGCCGGTCCGCCAGGCCTCGCCGTAGATGGCCATCATGCCGGTCTTGGCCTTGGGCACCTCGCGCCCGCCACCGCGGATGCGCATGGTGCCGTCGATCAGCGGTAGCTCGTGGTCTTCCTGGAGGAAGATGACCATCCCGTTCTTGAGCTGGATGCGGCGGGGTTCCTGCGGGTGGAAAGGCGGCAGCTGCGGGGTCTGGATCTGTTTCCACTCCGGCTGCTGGGCCGCGGGCTGCGCCTGCTGGGCCGCCAGCGGGAGTGCCAGGGCGACGATGATGGCCAGGACCGAGAGGTTTCTGCTGCGGATCATTGCTGCCCCCCTTTCCCGGCGGGCTTGCGCGTATCGAGCACGCCGACGGTCCGGTTCTCCGCAATGAAGATTTTGTTGGCCACGCGCCGGATGTCGGCCTTGGTGACCTTGTCGAT
>DATKKJ010000180.1 GCA_035543055.1 Terriglobales bacterium
ATCCTGTTCGGCGGGCGCAGCGGCGAGCACGAAGTCTCGTTGCTGTCGGCGGCGTCCGTGGTCAACGCCATTGATAAGAGCAAGTACGACGTAGTGCCCATCGGCATCACCAAGGAAGGCCGCTGGCTGACAGCGCACCACGCCGAGCGCCTGCTGCGCGGCGAGAAGCATCACGAAGAACGCCACCTGCGCGCCGGCGACCCTGACGCCACGCCCGGCGCTGCTGTGCTGGCCAAGGGCGAGGATGTCCTGGTGCCGCCGGTGCCGGAGACCGCGCTGGCGCCCTTGCAAGGGCACGCGGCCGAGGGCGGCCGCGCTACAAACGCGATCGAGGTGGACGTCATCTTTCCCGTGCTGCACGGCACCTTCGGCGAAGACGGCACCATCCAGGGACTGCTGGAGCTGGCGGACATCGCTTACGTCGGCGCCGGCGTGCTCGGCTCCGCCGCCGGGATGGACAAGGACGTCATGAAGCGCCTGTTCGCCGCCGCCGGCCTCCCCATCGTCAAACACATCACCATCTTGCGCTCGCAGTGGCAGGACGACCCCAAAGGCGTCCGCAGGATGGTAGAGAAGAAGCTCAAGTACCCGGTATTCGTGAAGCCGGCGAACCTCGGCTCTTCCGTGGGGATCACCAAGGCGCACGGCCGCAGCGAACTCGCGGGCGCGCTCGACGAAGCCGCCAAGTTCGACCGCAAGCTGATCGTGGAGGAGGGCGTCGGCGGCGCCAAGCACAAGGCCCGCGAGCTGGAGTGCTCGGTGCTGGGCAACGATCGCCCGGAGGCCTCGGTCGTCGGCGAGGTGGTGCCCGGCAAGGAGTTCTACGATTACGAAGCCAAGTACCTGAGCGAAGGCTCGCAGCTCCACATCCCCGCCAAGATCAGCAAGAGGCAGATGAAACAGGTGCAGCAGATGGCGGTCGGCGCCTTCCAGGCGGTGGACGCCTCCGGCCTGTCGCGCGTCGATTTCCTCATGGACCCGAAGAGCCGCAAGGTCTACGTCAACGAGATCAACACCATGCCCGGCTTCACCTCCATCAGCATGTACCCCAAGCTGTGGGCGGCCAGCGGGCTGGAGTATCCCAAGCTCATCGACCGGCTCATCCAGTTGGGCCTGGAACGCCACGCCGACAAGAAGCGGAACAAGTACAGCAAGGATTGACTCATCGATGGCGTCATGGTGAACGGCTTCAGCCGCGAAGCATCTCGCGTGAAGCTTCCGAGTAACTGCACGCGAGATCCTTCGGGCCTAAAGGCCCTCAGGATGACGCCATCGAGGGGATCGTCCCTAAGCAAAAGGAAGAGCCGGGCAGGTTCGCCCGGCTTCTTGGTTCCAGCGATCGTCTGGATGCGGTTACATCACGAGCGCAAGACCTTCCAACTCCTGCTGGATGACCTCCAACGAGCACCGCGCGCCTTCGACCCGGCTGGCGGCGGCACGCGCCGCGTCGGGCGAAACCCCGTATCCATGCCCCATCAGGAACACCTGGAGCATCTCCCCTACCTGCTGGGAATCGAATGCCCCCGCGAGCATCGTATCCCGCAACACCACCATTTCCGTGATGGAGAATCTGTCTTCCATGTCACCTCACCTCCGACCCTTGCTACCCCTTGGCCCCTTTCTTGCTCTGCCGGATTAGACACAACCGAGACCCCGAGAGTTGCGGACAAATATTTTTTCTGGCCCATGCAACCAAACTCACCTTGGCGCGTCCCATGGGTTGCCTCGCCCGTTGACAAATCTTTACTGGGCCCTCATTCCGCCATCTTGCTGATGTGCACGTCGAAGCCGGTCTTGGGCAGCAACGACGCCAGCTCGAATGCGCGGAACCCTTTCCCCCAGATCTCGGTGTGACGGAACACGCCCGGCTCGGTCTCCACCGACTGCCTGCGGCCGTCCAGATCTTCGAGGAACTGCTGCGCTTCAGCGACGCTCGGCGTGCCCCAGCGCGCCCGGCGAGCGGTGACCGCCTCGGCGGCGTAGGAGCGCACCAGCTTGGGCCAGTACTTCTCCAGCAGGGAAGTGCTGGCGAACAGGTCGGCCCAGATGATCTCGCCGTTGACCGCCACCACCACGCCCACCGCGCGCTGCGCGCGAAGTTGCGGCAGCACACTCTCGTACGACTTCTGCATCGGAGCCGCGACCGTATCCACCTGCTTCTTGACCTCCTCGTTGGCCATGACGCCGGCGTAAGAAGTCCTTCCCGCCACTTCCGCCCGCGCGGACGGCGAAAGTGCTCCCGCTACGGCGCTGTTGGAACTGCCGACCGCGTCCCAGACTTTCTGCTGGTCTTTGTCGGCCATGGCTTTGGAGCGCACCGCCGGTTGGGCCATCGGGGCCAGCTTCGAGACGGTCCCGAACTGCTCGGTGGCGCCCGTCCAGCGCCCCGGCTCCACGCAGAAGACGTTCAGGTCGAGTGGCTCGCTGTCGGGCGGCACGATACGGTCCTTGCCGATCACCCGGTCCTGCTTGCCGCCGGTGACGATCTCGCCCGCCAGCAGCAGCAGCGGCCGGTCGGAGTTGTTGATCAGCGCCAGGCTGTTGACCTGCGCGCTGCGGGTTGGCGGGGTGTAGCAGTCGGCGTTCGGTGGACAGCGCCGGCCATGCCGCGGGCGCACCATGCCGCGGACGTTGCTCCACTCTGTGATCACTACTTCGCCCGTGCGCAGACCTTCGTCCAGGGTGAGAAATCGCCCGGTGTCGTAGGTGGTGGCCGCGACCACCGGGAAGATAGTCAGGTTCCCGTGGGAGATCGGCGCCAGTACCTTGTATCCGCTCGAACCGAAGCTTCCGGCCGGCTTCGGATTACCCGCAGGAGCGGGATACCCGGCGTCGGCCCGGTTCCAGCTGGCGAAGCTGAAGAACGCCGCCACCGCCAGCACCGCCGCCACTTTCAGTGAAGTTCGCATATGCCCTCCTAAGTCCCGGCGCGATGCTGAGCGGCCTTTAGGCGCGAAGCATCTTGCGTGTCGCACGCGAGATCCTTCGGGGCTGAAGCCCCTCAGGATGACGCCGTTCAAACGGGGGAATCTCCCTCCGTCGGGAGGAGAACGGAGCCGCCGGACCTTCTTGCAGTGTTTTTCTAGCGGGGAGCGAACAGGCCTTCCCAGGTCTCAGGAGGGGTGGGTGGGTGGCCTCCGACCTCGATGTTCCTGATGACATGCTCGCGGCGGCTCATCCCGATGAGGGCGCAGGCGATGCCGGGCGCCGAACGGGCGAACTGGATGGCGTTGGCGCTATCGCTGGTCATCCCCAGACGCTCGCCCAGGAAGGGCGGCAGGTCCCGCGTCAGGTGGCCCTGGTAAAGACTGGCGCTGCCGACCACGGCGACCCCCAGCCGGCGTGCGATCTCCAGCAACGTCCCCGGCTCTTTCGCCAGGTGTTGATTGCGCAGAGCGAACAGTTCCGGCATTCCCAGGTTGAAAGGCGCCTGCACGAAGCGGAAGTGATGCTGCTCGCCTCCTGCCTGGCGCGCCAGCTCTACCACCTCCGCCAGTTCCATCCCTTCGTGCTCGGTGATGGGCACGCGGAATGCGTTCCACGTGGCGGTCCCGTAAAAACGGATGGTGTTGGCCGCGACCGCTTTCTCCAGCATCTCGAAGGCGGCCTTCAGACGCTTGCGGAATTCTTCGTGCGGGACTTCGCCCAACTGCGACTCAGGATTGTGAACGTAAAAGACATCGATGGTTTCCAGTCCCAGGTTGCGGCGCGAGCGCTCGATCTGGTCGGCCAGGTATTTGGGCGCCATGCAATGCATCCCGCCGGCGACTTCCTGGGGCTTCAGGGTGCCTGGCTCGACGTACTCCTTCAGGAAGTAGGCGCGCGGGTCGGCGGGCATCTCCCCGTCGAACGAGAGATACCCCGCCTTGGTACAGACCACGATCTCGTCGCGGCGGACGCCCGCGTCCATCAGCTTCGACAGGGCCTCGCGAATGTTCCGCTCCGAGCGCTGGTGGCGGTAATTGATGGCCGTGTCCAGCAGATTGATGCCGGAGCGCAAAGCCTCCGCGATGGCCTCGGTGTAACGCTTGTCCCCGGCGTCATCCGGCTCGCCGAGGTAGGTGCCCAACCCGATCGAGGGCAGCCAAAGTTCTCCCGCGCCCGGCACGTGCTCGGGCCGGCGGAAGTGTCCCGCCTGGGCCAGCTGGGGAAACCGTTGACGGTAGCGCGCGGTTCCTTCCGCGGTCGCGAATCCCGGGATCATGGGCCGTTCAGTCTAGCAGGTGGGCGCCCCGGCGCAGGCGCGCTCACTCCGTTCCGATCAAGCCTTTGGACAAGCCCCCGTGCTAGTCCGGATGTTGCTTTCACCTGCCCATGCTGTGTGCTATAGTTCCTGCACTCGTACCCTCCCCAGGATTCCAACCGTGCATGCCAGAGCAAAAGGGGTAGCTATGCGCCGAGAATCCGGCTTCTCTCTGATCGAGCTCTTGATCGTCGTGGCCATCATCTTGGTCATCGCCGCTATGGCCATTCCCAATCTCATCAAGTCCAGGCTGGCGGCCAACGAAGCCTCGGCGGTCTCGTCTTTACGCACCATCAACACGGCTCAGACTACCTACTCCATTACCTATCCGACTTTTGGATACGCCGACAACCTGGCAAAGCTGGGTGCTCCGGCGCCGGGGACACCGGTGAGCCAGAACAATGCCGCGCTGCTGGACTGGGTGCTAGGTTGTGCCACTCAGCCTTGCCAGAAGAGTGGCTACACCTTTGCCATCATCAATCCGAGCGGAAATCCGGTCAGCGCCTACGGCAGCACGGGTGTGCCGGTTACCCCGGGGACGACTGGGATCCGCGGCTTCTGCGGCAGTCAGCTCACGATCATCCGCTACGATCCCAACGGCGGCAGCAACTGCACGACACCCATCGAATGAGCCGTTCTTGACACCTTCTTCGCCGGGCCGCTATTCTTGATGTTTGCCCCGAGGTTGAAGTCCGTTTCTGGCGCCGGCTGGCGGAAACCACGTACTCACCCGCCGGGCCGCAAAGCGCGCGTATGTTCATCAGTATCCAAGAGTTAGAGCTCCGCCAAGTCGAGTTTGCGGAGCGCTTTCGGCCGCAGATGATTGATTTTGGGCCCGAGCTGCGGCAGAAGACGGACTTGATGAGCTCGGGCCGGGCCCAGTTGGTCGAGGAACACCGCGGCGCCAGGCAGACGGTCAAGGACATCCGCCTGGTGGGCGAGTACTCGACGCGGGTGGAGCTGTCCTGCGCCCGCTGCTTGGAGCCGGTGGTCCGCGACCTGGCCCAGCACTTCGACCTGCTGTACCGGCCGCTGGGGGTGGACGCGGGGCCGCACGAGCGCTCCGTCCACGAGGGCGACACCGAGATCGGCTATTACGAGGGCGAGGGCCTGCAGTTGCAGGACGTGCTGCGCGAGCAGGTGCTGCTGGCGGTCCCGCTCAAGGCCGTCTGTCGCGAGGAATGTAAGGGGATCTGCCCGCAATGCGGGCGCAACCTGAACCAGGAGAGCTGCCACTGCGCGGCGACGCCGCCCGATCCCCGCTGGGACGCTCTCAAGGAACTGAAGAAGGATCTGCCGAGTTAAAGAAGTCTGATCAGGAAGTGGCGACCGGGGAACCGCACAGGTTCGCGGTTCGTCCCCGGAGGTACTCATGGCAAACCCGAAACGCAGGCACTCCAAAGCGCGCACCAGCCGGCGCCGCGCTCACGACTTTCTCACCGCCCACTCGCTCTCTGAGTGTCCCAACTGTCACGAGCGGAAGATGCCCCACCGCGCCTGTCCCAAGTGCGGCTACTACAAGGGACGCGAGATCGTAGAAGTCGAAGAGACCAAGTAAGCGGCACGGAGGGCGATGCCGACCGTCATTGCGCTCGATGCGATGGGTACCGACCGGGCCCCCAAGCCCGAGGTCGAAGGCGCCATCTTTGCCGCTCGCCATCATGACGTCGAGGTGCTGCTGGTCGGCCCGGAGCACGCCCTTCGCACCGAACTAGATCACCACCCGGCTGCCGCCGAGCTGCCCATCAGCGTCGTCCCCGCCAGCCAGGTGATCGGCATGCACGAGAAAGCGGCGCAGGCGGTGCGCGCCAAGCGCGACTCCACCATGCGCGTCGGCTGCCGCCTGGTGCGCGAGGGCGAGGCCGCCGGCTTCGTGACCGCCGGCAACACCGGCGCCGCCATGGCCACCGCCAAGATGGTGCTGGGGGCACTGCCCGGCGTGGACCGTCCCGGGCTGGCCGCCGTCTTTCCCACCTCGCAGGGCACCGCCGCTATCATGATCGATGTCGGCGCCAACGTCGACTCCAAGCCCCACAACCTGGAACAGTTCGCGGTCATGGGCGATATCTACTCCCGTGCCATCTTCGGGACGCACAAACCCAAGGTCGGTTTGCTTTCGGTGGGCGAAGAAGAATCCAAGGGCAACGAGCTGACCCGCAGCGCCTACCACCTGCTCAAGCGCCTGCCCTTGAATTTCGTCGGCAACGTGGAAGGGCGCGACCTTTACAACGGCAAGCTCGACGTCATCGTGTGCGACGGTTTCGTCGGCAATGTGGCCCTCAAGATCTCCGAGGGCATGGTCGAGACCGTGCGCTACCTGCTCAAGGAGACCCTGGCTTCCACCATCAGCTCACAGCTCGGGGCCCTGCTCTCGCGGCGCGCCTTCAACGATTTCAAGAAGCGTCTCGACTACTCCGAGTATGGGGGCGCGCCCCTGCTGGGCATCAAGGGCATCTGCATCGTCGGCCACGGCTCCTCCAATGCCAATGCCATCAAGAACGCGCTGCGGGTCGCCTCGGAGTTCGCCAATTCCGGGATCAACGCCAAGATCGAGCACGAGCTGGCGCTCCTCAACGGCAAAGCCGATCCCGCTCTAGCCGACTGACCCATGGCCATCGCCTTCCTGTTCCCCGGACAAGGCTCCCAGGCTGCGGGCATGGGCAGGGAACTCGCCGCTCTGTATCCTCCGGCGCGGCAGACTTTCGACGAAGCCGACCAGGCGCTCGGGTTCAAGCTGTCGCAGATCTGCTTCGAGGGGCCGGACGACAAGCTCAAGCTCACCGAGATCACTCAGCCCGCCATCCTGACGGTTTCCGTTGCCGCCTTCCGCGTGCTGCGCTCCAAGGGTTTCGCGCCCGGCTTCGTTGCCGGGCACAGCTTGGGCGAGTACTCGGCGCACGTCGCTGCCGGCACCCTCGACTTCGCCGATGCCGTGCGCACCGTCCGCAATCGCGGCCTCTACATGCAGGAGGCGGTGCCGGTGGGTGAAGGCGCCATGGCCGCCGTCCTGGGAATGAAGCTGCAGGACCTGCGCGCCGTCTGCGCCGAAGCGGCCCAGGCACAGGTCTGCTCCCCGGCCAACATCAATTCTCCCGACCAGATCGTGATCTCCGGCAGCAGGGCGGCGGTGGAGCGCGCCGCCGAGCTGGCCAAGCAGCGCGGCGCCAAGCGCGCTGTTATGCTGCCGGTCAGCGCCCCATTCCACTGTGCCCTGATGCAGCCCGCCCAGGACCGCCTGGAGAAGGACCTGCGCGCGCTCACGTTTCATCCCATGCAGGTCCCGGTGGTGAAGAACGTGGACGCCACGCCGACGACCGACCCCGACGAAGCCCGCGGCGCGCTGGCGCGCCAGGTCACAGGCGCAGTCCAATGGGACGCTTCGATGCGCGCTTTGATCGCGCAGGGCGTGGATACCTTCGTGGAAGTCGGGCCGGGAAAGGTGCTCTGCGGCCTGATGCGTCAGATCGACCGCACGCGCACCTGCTTGAACGTGGAAGACGAGGCGTCGTTGCACAAGACCGTCGGCCAACTCAGCGCGACCAAGACCACTCAGTAAGGCGAGAATGTCAGGGTCTTGTCTTTGCGCTCCACCCAGATGCGGGCCTCTTCCGCCCGTTCATTGACCTTCACCACCACCACCACCCCACTGCCGCCCTTGGGGGCGGCGGAACCGACGATCTCGTGCTGGCGGATGATGCCCCATTCTCCGCCCGGTCCCCAGTCCACATAAAAATCGTGAAAGGTGTAGTTGGTGTGCTTGGCCTGGTTCTGCTTCCAGTCGGGATCGTTCAGCCAGATGCCGTATGCGGCCTCAAAGTCCTTCTTCTCCAGGGCGGTGAAGAAGCGGTCCACCACGCGCTCGTAGGGCAGATTGCGGAAAAGGTAGAGCAGAGCCGCCACCACCAGCAGCAACGCGACCGCGGTCACGATGATGGCGTTGCGCCGCCGCTCCCGTTTCGGGTCGTACGGTAGAGCTTCGAACAGGGTCGTCGGCATGGCGCTTCATTCTAAACTGCTTTGCGGGCACGCTCTGCCTGGCAACCGGTGCTGAAAATCACAGCAGCTTCAGTTTCCTGAGCGCAAACTCACGCTTTCTGCGTCAATTCCCGCTATGGTCATCCAGATTCCAAGCGAATCAGTCCCGCGGTTTAGCGATAAGTGACATCGTTTCTGCTACTTACTCTTGACTTGCAAGTCAACTTTACTGGCTCAAAACCTGCACTTTCTTGAGTAGCGGCTGTACGAAAATCTGTGTGTTTTCTTGGTGGCCACTATGCGCTTAGGAATGGAAAAGAAGCAGGGACACCTGCCTGACGGCAGCCTGAAGATCGGGGCGGTCGCCCGGCACTTCGGCATCTCGGTGGATCTGCTTCGTCTGTACGAACGCGAAGGCCTGGTCATCCCGCTGAAGTCCAGTCGTGGCACGCGCTACTACACCGAACACGACTACCTATGGATCGGCACGGTCCTGCGGCTGGTCCGCGAGGCACGATTGAATTTCGCCGGGATCCGTCACTTGTTGGCACTTGTACCCTGTTGGGAGATCCGCCACTGCGGTTTTGAGAGCAAGCGGAACTGCCCGGTGATCTCCGACGCTTCCAAGCCCTGCTGGGCGAACCGCTCCGCTTGCCCGGTGGTCTCGGTTCGCGATTGCTATTTCTGCCAGGTGTATCGCTCCGCCCCCAACTCCGAGAACCTTAGGGCTCTGCTGGCCCAGAACGGAAACCATATTGAGCCCGCGAAGCTGGCTGCGGCGGTCTGACCTGGATTCTTGTACGAGGAGAACGGACCTGAAACGGGGGATGGCCCGAGCCATGCCCCGTTTCTTCTCGGCTGCGGCGGCCGTTCTTATGCTCCGACTTCCTGTCGCAGCGCCGGCCAGCCGCTGACCACCGCGGCGCTCAGCGCGCTGCCCGCCAGCGCGTACGTCATCTCCACCCAGGTGAGGGGCAGCCATTCTCCGGGGAAGGCTGGCCGCAAAAGCAGATCGACGACCAGGAAGGCGGCGCATGCCGCCACTGCCAGGGCGATGGCGCGCACCATGCCCAGGCGCCCGGCCACTCGCTCGGCAAGCGCGACCACATATCCCAGCAGCAGGAAACCGGCTAGCGGCACCAGATAGGGCGCGACTGCTTCCGCGCGCGCCCGCGCCGCCTCCTGGCCGAGCCCGTGCAGCCGCACCCAGGCGCGCCCGAACACCGGGTCGGCGTACCAGAACGCTCCCAGCAGCCAGGCGGCGCCGGCTCCCGCCCACACCGCGACGTGGGGCAGCCCGGGTTTCGCGGCCGGCGGCGTCTCCGGCTCGAACAGCTCGTACACGCACTCCTGGTCGCAGTCCTTCTTCTCCGGCCAGCGCGAGCAATCGCTGAGCCGCATGTATTCGCTGCCCGTCAGCGAGGTCGCGGCGCAGTGTAGGGCGTCGATCTCCACCGCCGCCCGTTTCTTGGTCTCCGGGCAGGTCACGCGGTGCAGCCCGCGGCGCACGCGGTACACTTCGCCGGCGTAGAGCATCGGTATCAGGAGGGCGAGAAGGCCGGTCAGGAGGAGCAGGGTCAGGATCAGCCACACCATGGGACACCTCCCCACGGCCGCAGTATCCCGCCGGCCCGTCCGGCTGGCGGTGACGGATGTCACTGCCGCCAGTGATTCGCGGGCCAAGAGCGCTGCTACTGTAAACTGAAGGTTGCTTGTCCGGAGGCAGGGCAATGACGCTTCGCTCGCTGAGTGCTCGTGGGTCACTGCTGGTCCTGGTGCTGGCGGTCTCGATCTGTGCCCCAGGGCAGCGGGTGGTCGCCGTGGGAGATGTGCATGGCGACGCCGGTGCGCTTGCCGGGATCCTGCAGCACGCCGGGGTGATCGATGCCGACCGGCATTGGGCGGGAGGCAGCACCATCCTGGTGCAGGTTGGGGACCTGCTCGATCGCGGTGACCACGGCCGGGAAGTCCTGGACCTGATGATGGCCCTGGAAAAGGAAGCGCCCAAGTCGGGCGGGCGGGTGATCGCTCTGCTCGGGAACCACGAGTTCATGAACCTGGTGGGCGATCTCCGCTATGTGACGCCGGCCGGGTTCGCGGAATTCTCCGCCCCAGACACCGCCAAGATCCGCAGCAATGCCTACCAGCGCTATTGCGCCTGGGAGAAACGGCGCGCCAAGAGGATGGGCTACCCCGCGGTGCCGGAAGCCGAGGCGAGCTGGAACGCCCGCCATCCCTTAGGCTTCGTGGAACAACGGGGGCAATTTTCAGCCAAAGAAAAATATGGTCGTTGGCTTCGGCAGCGTGCAGCCGTCGCCCAGGTTGGCGATGTCATCTTCTTGCACGGAGGCATCGACCCGGCCCTGGATGTCACCGGGGTGGCGGAACTGAACGAACGCATCCAGGCCGAGTTGCGGACATTCGATGAGCTGGTGAGCGATCTCGAGGCGCGCGGCATCATCCTGCCCTTCTTCACCCTGCAGGAAATGTTGGAGTCTGCGGCGGCGGAGCTGAAAGCCGGTGTGAGCGATGCGCAACTGCGTACCCGGCTGGAATACCTGGTCAATTACTTCCGCTGGTACGGCTATCGAGACGATGGGCCGCTCTGGTTCCGCGGCTATTCGCAATGGCCGGAGCAAGAGGGCACAGAGCGCCTGACGGCCTTGCTCGCGCGATCCGGCGCGCGTCATGTGGTCGTCGGTCACACCCCGCAGCCCGAATACCGCATCCGGCAGCGCTTTGGCGGCCAGGTGTTCCTGATCGATACGGGCATCAGCCGGGTTTACGCCCAAGGCCGTCCTTCGGCACTGGAGATCGAGAACGGAAAGTTCACCGCCATCTACGCCGATGAACGAAGGACGCTACTGGATCGGTCGCCGCCCCAATCACAAGAGGCTGGCGCCGGGGACCGCCGTTCGGAGCCGCCGCCTAACCATTGAGTTCGGCCCGCGCAGCCCTGGGCAGGCCGGTCACGCGATGACGGCACGGGCGGCCAGGCGCTGCTTCGCATTGCGCGCTGCGTCCCGCAGCCCGGGATCGTTTGACGAAAGGCATCCTTCCAGGTGGGTGGCAAGGGCGCTCAAACCCAGCGCGCCGATGGCGTGAGCGCCACAGGTCTGCAGCCACGGATCATCGCTGGCGATCAGGAGTGCGACCGCAGTTTCCTGGTCGGGAACTCCGGTACCCAGCAGCCGGTCGGCCACCCGGGCCCGCTCCTCCAGTGAGTACTCACTGTCCAGCAGGGGTACGAGGATCTTCCGAAGCTGCGGCTTCAGCACATTGTCCAGGAACTCCAGCGCGTTGTCGTGCACCACGTGATCTTTCGATTGCAGCCCGACGTAAGCGCTGTGCAGATCGTGTTGCGGATATACCAGGCCGAGCAGGCGAAAGATACGCTCGCGCTCGTGGTCCATGGTCTTGTGCAACGCCTGGATGGCAGCATCATCACGCATCGCGGCCAGCCGGTGCAGCACCTGATGCGAGCGATAGTGGCCCAGGAGTTCGGCCGCGAGAATGCTCTCGACCGCGTCCTGGTCGATGTTGAGGCCCACCGCCTGCCGCCGCAGCTTGTTCAGGGCTGAGATGATGCGGAATCGGAGCGTCGGATCGCCCTGCATCAGGTTCTCCACCAGCACCTGCGCCGCCTCCTCCGTGCCGATCTTCAGCAGTACGCCTGGAAGTTCGTTGCGGATACCGGGCGCGACGTCGGGATCGACCAGGTAATCGCGGATCGTGCCCACGACCGTGTCCCCGAACGAGGCCAGCGCCTCCGCTGCATCCGCGCCCACTGCCGGATCGGCAAGATGCTCGACCAATTCGGGGATGAAGCGCCGGTTCCGGAGCCTTGCGACCGAGCGGAACACTTCCCGTACGACCTCGGGCTCGGGGTCGTCCAGGAGTTCGTGCAAGTGCTGGTCGAAGCCCTCCGGGAGTTCGCCGAGCAAGCGCGCCGCTTCTTTGCGGCTGCGGGTGCGGTCGCCTGGCTTTCCGGCGATCATCTCATTCACGATCGCCTGCACGGCCTCGAGGCTCTGGTTCGGACCGGGTCGCGCCAAGAATGCAGCTACGCCGGAGCGGATGGAGAACTCGGGGAAGTCGCCAAGCTCCTCGATGGTGCTGAGCGGATCGACATTGGTGTACCGCGAGAGGAAGAGCAGGGCCTCGGTGCGCACGCCGAGATCAGGATCGTGCAGCAGCTCGCGTACTTGCGGCGCGATCGACGTGTCTTCCGCCGCGTGCAGCAGAGCCAGGGCCTTGTATCGGACCTGGGCGGAGGGGTGGGCGAGCAGCTTCCGCAGCTTGGGACGGACCGCCTGCTCTTCCTCGACGCCCAATAGGTCGAGGGCATAGAGCACCTCGCGCGGATCATCGGAGGCGAGTTTGGCCTCCATGATCTCGGCGGTCGAGCGGTCCAGGACCGGCGCCATGGCGCGTTCGGTGTCGAGCCGGTGCTGCTGGATGGTGTCGCGTAGCGTGGTGACATACTCGCGGCGGGCGACGACCGCCGCCGCCAGCCATGCCGACAGCAGCCCCACCGAGACCCAGCTCATGTTGCGGGCGGAAACGTGCAGCGAAGTGGCGAAGATCAGCACACCGATCCCGGCCAGGCCGTCGCCGGAGCGCCAGATCACCGTGTCGATGAATGACTTCACCTGCATCTTCAGCCCGGGGGACACGGGCAGGTAGAGCAGCTCGACCGTGGACTTGTCGATGGAATAGCGCAGGACCTGGTCGGTGCTCTTGAGGATCAGCACGGAGAACAAAGTCCCCATGGCCAGGACCCCGAAACTGCTCGCCAGCAGGGCCATGGGCACGAGCGTGAGCGCGATGCCGATGCCGAAGCGCCGCAGGAACCGGGTGGTGAGGAAGAGCTGGCATGCCAGACAGAGGAGGCCGGCGAACAGGTTGAAGTCCGCGAAAAACGCCGCCAGCTTGTCCTTATGGACGAGGAACTGCTTGGCGATGGCTTTGAATTGCCAGCCCGTCATGGTGGTCGCGTAGGACGAGAGGAAGATCAGGGTAGAAACCGAGCGGAGATACTTCGAGCCCCACACCAGGCGCAAGCTGGTCATCAGGCTTGGAATGGAGCCGCGACTCCCGGCGCGGCGCTGCGAACCGGCGGCAAGCTCTTGCACCTGTCGCCGCTCGATCAAAACCACCACGACGGCCGACAGGGCGATGAAAACGGCCATGGCAAGCAAAAGTGCCTCTGTGCCGAAGAGCCGCACCACGCCTTTGCAGAGGAAGCCGGCGAAGATCCAGCCCGCGATGCCGCCGCTGCCCAGCAGCCCGAAAATGCGTTTCGCTTCGCGCGTGGTGAGGACGTAGTTCGCCAGGGTCCAGACTTGGGCCGGCGCCAGCACCCCAAAGATCCCAGCCCAGACGTAGAACACAGGGAACAGCCACGGCCAGTGGTAATGCTTCACCAGGATCCAGAACAGCAGACTATGGAGGGCAAAAAAGAGGAGGCTGGAGACCAGCAACTTCGGCAAGTCCAGACGCCGGCCGATGCGCACATACCCGGCCACCACGAACCCGACCAATACCGCCACGGAGATATCCACGTACGGCAGCTGGACGGCCAGGAACTTGTCCAGAAACAATGCGTCGCGCGCCACCTTGGCGGTCACATAGGTGGTGATGATGAGGAAGAGATACGCGAAAAGCAGCGCACCGCGGGCGAGGTCGCCTTCGCGCAAGTTCAAGACGCGATGCAGCAAACGTTTCATGCGGCAATGTCAAGGATGGTCCGGCGGCGTTTCAGACTGGGCCATCCGCTCGAAACGAGATTCTGCTGGCGCTGCTGTCGTTGGCAGCAGCGGAAGGGTTGCCGGCCTGCCCCTCTGGGTGCTGCGTTCAGTACAGCACTGCGTCTTCGCCTTTTTCTGCAATAAGCTTCTGGAAGTGCGCGACGATCTTGTCGCGTCGCGCCAGCACTGCCTTGAGTTCCGGTTTGGTCAGAAAACCCTCGGTCCTGGCAGCCAGCTCATTGCCATCGAGTGCCTTCAGCTTGGCGAGCAACTGACGGTCGCAGCGTACCAAGTCCCTGGCTTCCTGTAACTGGCCATAAAGGCGGAAGGCGCGTGAGAAATCGACCCGCCAGAGCTTCCAGTCTGGGGTGATCAGGACGTTGGTGAGATTGGCATCCACGTCGTAGACGAGTTGATCGAGCACCCGGACCTTGTACATCTGCTTGTTCCAGGCATCAGGATCCGGCGGAGATACGTGCCTTTTCTTACGTTCTCCCTCATCCATTTGTACTGGCAACCACCAACTGATCGAGCCTCGTCTGCCCTCCCACTTGCGCTCGACGTACACCGGCACCATGTCGTCCAATCCAAGCAGCTCCGCCAACCGAAAGGCGGCGATGTTGTACTTGTAGGAGTCCACGAAGTTGTACTCGGTCTGGCCGGAACTCAACTTCTGCTCATGTTTGTGTTCGTCAATGCTCTGGAACGAGGCGTCGTGTGTCATCTTGCCGTCGCTCAGCGTGAGGCGAAATGGCAGGGTGATGCCCTTCTTGCTCTGCTTATGGGCTACCACCTCGGCGTTCAGCAGGAATTGTTCGATCTGTTCCTTGCTGAGGGCAGACTCGTCGGCGGCCAGGATCGGCCGGACCGCGACCACGGCACTCGCGATGACGAAGGCGAGAAAGAGGACTAGCGTCCTGCTTCGATGGCAAAACCTAACGATCGGAATCCTCCCCACGTCCCCGACCTTACGGGGTAATTCCTCGCGTTTGAACTTTCTGTGACAGCGTGGGAGTTTCCGCTTTTTCAGCCGCACTGTCAAGAGCCATGGGCGGGCCAACCTCTCGATTCGTCTGGTTCGGAGGGCCATTTCGCTGGCAATCTGCCGTAGGCAACCCGGTATGCAACGGGCGCCGCCTCGGCCAGCGTGGAAGGTGCTGTAGACTGGTGAAAGCAGAGCGCTGCGGAGCCGCGGAGGGTTGCGTGAGCGGTCGAAACGGGCGGTCTTGAAAATCGTTTCTGGTTGATTTGCTAACTGATTGGACCAACGATAGAAAGCCCTGCAACCCCTTTAGGTCCCGTCAGTTTGCCTCTTGTGCAGACCTGTTTCCAGCTGTACCGATGTCATCAAGAATGCACGAGGGGTCCCCACAAAAGTCCACACAGCTGTCGTGGGTGACTCTACCGATTCGAGCCTATGTCCATCCGTATTTCCCAGACTCGATAGTTGATTGTTCTGAAAACGGAACAAGAGTCTAGGTCTTCTATTCTGCGAGGGCATCGCAAACCGATCCCCATGAGCCGCCGCTCTCATACTCACACTCCACCACTTGCATTACATTTCGGAACAGAATCGTCGAATCAACGACTTACGCGCAGGGCTAGTCACGTTGATTCGTGACCTGTGTCACCGCCTCCTGCTCCGGCAGTTTGTTATGCAGGCTTCTGTTCCGAATCCGGAACAAAACTGCCCACTTCTGGTCAGCACCGTTCCTGCGGGCGCAATGTTCTCCGCGTCCTGAATTCATCTGGCCGATAACCAAGAAGGAGAGCCGACATGCGGGCGGCAATTCATCTGCTAATCGTCCTGTTCATTTGCATTCCATCAATCGCACAGACCACCGACTCGACTGCATCGTCTTCCGCCTCTGCCCAGCTCGCCACGACCGTGTTGACGCAGATGCTGACCGCCGGAGGTTGGGCACCTGCGACCTTACCCAACGACGCCATAGCCACGGCTACAGCCTCCATGGGAAATGGCGTAATCACGAAGACGATCACCTTCAAGGCACGAGGACGAACGCAGTTTCGCTGGGAATACTCCGATGCCCCCGGCCAGGCCACGAAATCGGACCTGTCGGCAGGACTGGCACGGGCAGCCAACGGCATGGGAATCACGCCCCAGTCGGCCCCGCCCTGGCTCCTGCCTTTCTTGGGCCGATTGCAGGAGTTCGCCGACCCGCAAGTCCGCGTGGAATATCTGGGTACGGAAGTCGTCGGCGAACCGACCTACAAGCTGCGCTTGCGACGGGTGCCCGATGCGACCGACCCCCGTGCCGACGAGGTCAAGGCCGGTTCCCCGATGACGGTGTGGCTCTCGACCACCACCTACCTGCCGGTGCAGATCGAGTATCTGCTGCAGACCTTCACCAACCGGCTCGCCTTTATCCCCCGATTGCGGAAGTACAGCGACTACCGCCCGGTGCAGGGAATCTTGGTCCCGTTCCATCAGGAGATATGGGTCGACGAGCAGTTGGTCTCCACGCTCGATATCACCAGCGTGCAGTTCAACGTCGGGCTTGCAGCCAGGGATTTTCAGCTGACGACAGC
This sequence comes from Terriglobales bacterium, assembly GCA_035543055.1. NCBI lineage: Bacteria > Pseudomonadati > Acidobacteriota > Terriglobia > Terriglobales > Terriglobales bacterium. The sequence continues at coordinate 16,519 of DATKKJ010000180.1, forward strand.
TTCTCAGGGAGGCCACTGATGCGCAGCCTCAATATTGGTTTGATCGCCGCCGTTTTGGTTCTTGCCCTCACCTTTGCGGCTCCAGCCGTGGCCCAGCAGCAGTCTCCTTCGGTAGGCCTGGCTGCACAGACGGACACCGGGACTCGCGCTTACATCCCTTATGACGGCACTGTAGAGAACGTCAACCTGACCAACGGCAACCTCAATCTGAAGATTCCGCTCGTTCATCTTCCGGGGCGTAACGGTTTCGATCTTGACCTCAATCTGGAATACGACAGCAAGATGTGGAAGAACGAGGCAGCCTACGATGCGGAACTTGGCTTGCTGACATCTGCCTGGCTTGAAGACGTTCGCAACCCCTACGTAGCCATGGGGTGGCACCTCAACATCCCCAGCATCTACGAGACCAGCCTGCTGCTCTATGATTCCACGGGCGTGCAGTACGGCTGTATCGGTACCACGACCGTCATTCTCGGTGATGGCAGCCGCCACAATTTCTCCAACAATCCGGGCTGCTCCTCTCCCTACGAGATCAATGTGATGGACGCCGAGGACAATAGCGGCGCCATTCTGACGCTGCATACAGCCGACGGCACTGTCCTGGCTTTGCGGAATGGCACCAAGATCTACTTCCCCGGCGCTTCAACCACGGCAACCAAGATGATCGACGCGAACGGCAACACCATCACCTTCAACGCCGGATCAATTACCGACACTCTGGGGCGCACCGTTGTCTTGACGGGGGGAGGAAGCGGTCACGACTGTGCCTTGCAGCAGTCGGGCGGTCTCACGGGCCTTAGCTACACCGATTCCAACGGCAATCCTTTTACCGTTTCTTTCGGCTACACCAACCAGACGGTGAACTGGTCCTTCGGCATGCCGTACACAGACTGGCACCTTCAGCCACCAATTCTCGTGGCAAATCGGAGTGGCTCGTGCAACCGGAGTATGTTGACCTCACTCAACGTCGGCGGTCACGTCTATTCCTTTGATTATCTCCTTTCTGGAAATGGGGAGCTGTCGAAGATTACCTACCCTTCGGGCGGATATACGACTTACAGCTACTTTCCTTATGATCACCTCGAACTCTCGATAGATACTGGCCAGCAGCCTCCTAATGATTATTATTCGATTACCGCTACCTTCCGTGAGGTCACTCAAAAACAGGCCTGCACATCGGCCAACGATTGCGTCACCACAACTTACACTGCCGGTTGGACTCAGGCGAACAATAGCTCGATGACCATCACCTTTCCTGATGGTCACAAGGAGGTCCACAATTTCACCCAGGAGATGATCGCGGGACAGGGTGGGGAAACCTACCACGGGCTGGCAGCCCACGAGACATCGGTCGTTACCAAGTCTTCCTCCGGCACGGTGCTGCAGACCGTGACCACGACCTACTCGGGCACGAAAGCGTGGGACCTCCCGACCACGGTGCAAACAAAGCTTGACGCTAGCGGCCCGACAAAGAAGTACACCCTGCAGTACGACACCTTCACCGCCAATTACCTACCCTGGCTCGACCCGTGGGTCCAGGCGCAGCCGCAGCCCACCACGGTCACCCGCAAGATCGACAACGTCAGCCAGCGCATGGACTACGACTGGGGCCAGAGCAGGCTGCTGCGCAAGACCGTGACCTCCTACGTCCATACGCTCAACGGGCACGATTACTTCTCTGCGGCCATCCGCCTGATGAATCTGCCTGCGACCACCACGACCTACGACGGCGCGGGAAATCAGAAAGCGCAGACCCAATACGTCTATGACGAGCCCACGCTGCTTTCGGCCAGCGGTGCTCCCGGCCACGACGACACTAATTACTCCACCAACTACGTCACCCGCGGCCTTGCCACCCAGGTACAGCGCTGGCGCAACCTCCCCAGCAGCGCGTGGCTGGTCACCTCCAACACCTACGACACCGTGGGCAACCTGCGCTCCTCGACCGACCCCGGCCAGCACACCACCAGCTACGCCTGGGACGACAGCTGGTCGGGCTCGAACTGCCTGCCATCGTCCAACAGCTACGCCTATCTCACGCGAGTCACTAATGCGCTGTCACAGCAAGTAAGCGCCACCTCTTTCCCCTGCACCGGGAGGATGCAGTCGTTCACAGACGCGAACAACCGCGTCACCAGCTACACCTACGACCAGTTCAGCCGCATGCTGACCCGGGCCGCGCCTGACGGCGGTCTGGTGACCAACAGCTTCTACGACACGCCTCCGGTCACGGTGACCACCACCGCCAAGATCACAGATTCGCTGAACCTGGTGAGCCTCGCCCTGGTGGATGGCCTCGGACGCCTCAAGCAGACCCAGCTCACCTCCGATCCCGAAGGCACGGTCTCGACCGACACCACCTACGACGGCCTGAACCGCGTCGTCACGCTTTCCAATCCTTATCGCTCGACCGGCGAATCCACCTACGGCATCACCACCACGAACTATGACGGCCTCAG
>DATKKJ010000181.1 GCA_035543055.1 Terriglobales bacterium
CGGCGGCGGTCTTGCCATCGCCGAGTTCGGCCGCGATCTCGCCCTGGCGCTGATAATTCGCCAGCGTCGGATCGAGCGCCACCGACCGCTGCAGGGCGCTGAGAGCATCCGGCTTGCGCGCCGCTTTCAGGAAGCCCTCCACCGCCTGGCTATAGCATTCCAGGGCTTCCTTCTTGTCCTTCTTCTCGACGAACTGGGCGTAGCGGAAGATCTGGTCAACGGTGGGAGTGGTCAGGCGGACCAGCTTCTTGTACACGATGCCGGCCTTGCCCGCGTCGCCGGTCTGGGCGGCACGGTCGAAGCTGGCCGAGAGCAGGCGCACGGCCTCGTCCGTCTGGTTCAGGGAGATGCAGAGGTCGGCCGCAGCCTGGCGCACCGAATCGTTGTTCGGGTCCTCCTCGAGGATCCCCAGGTATTCGTTGAGCGCGTCGCGCTGCTTACCCTTCTGGAGATACTTCTCGGCTTTTTCCAGACGTTTTTGAAGATCGGCCATGCCGGTAGAGGCTCGGACATCCGGAGCGTGCGTAATTGTATGCGGAATCGCAAGCGCCCAGCAATCGGGGAGTCCATTTGAACGGCGCACCATCGTGCTGGGCCGGAGGGACAGGCGTCAGGGTAGACCGAGGGCGGCGGGTTATGGCGTCCCTCGGGATGACACCTGACGGGCATTCTGATATAGCTGCCGCGTGGGGCAAGAGAGGGTGGGGAGCGAACAGGGTCTGCGCCGGCAATTGGGGGCCGGGCAGATGGCCATGGTGGGGGTCGGTGGCTCCATCGGGACGGGCCTGTTGCTGGGCTCGGCCGCCGCCATCCAGATCGCCGGACCCGCCGTCATCCTCAGCTTCGTCCTGGCCGCCCTGATCGCCTATGCGGTCAGCATGGCCATGGGAGAACTGGCCAGCGTCCATCCCTCGGCGGGGTCATTCGGCACCTACGCCGAGATCTACTTGAATCCCTGGGCGGGGTTCGTTTCGCGCTACGGCTTCTGGATCGCCATCGCCATGGCCATCGGCGGAGAGATGGTGGCCTCGGCCACCTACATGCGGCAGTGGCTACCCGGGGTGCCGGCCATCGCCTGGATCTGCGTGTTTGCCGTGGCACTGCTGGCGGTGAACCTGATGAGCGTGGGCCACTACGGCTGGTTCGAGTATGGCTTCGCCATGGTGAAGCTGGTGACCATGGCCGCCTTCGTCGTGCTGGGCGGCGCCCTGCTGCTGACCGGACACTTCCCCGTCCAATACACCGCCAACGGCGGGTTCTTCGCCAAGGGCCAGGCAGCGCCGATGTACGCCATGTCGTTCGCGCTGTTCACCTTCGCCGGGGTGGAGATGGTGGCCATCTCGTCCGGGGAATCGCGCAGCGGGCGCGAGGTGGGGCGGGCGATGGCCATGGCGTTCGCGATGCTGGCGTTCGTCTATCTGGGAGCGATCATCGTGCTGGTGGGCATCATGCCGTGGAACGGCGCGGGCGTGACCGAGAGCCCGTTCGTGACCGTGTTCAAGCACGTGGGGCTGCCGGCAGCGGGGCACGTCATGAACTTCGTGGTGCTGACCGCGGCCCTTTCCGGCGCCAACGCCAGCCTCTACGTGGATTCACGCATGCTGTTCTCCCTGGCGCGCGGCGGATATGCGCCCCCCAGTATGGGGAGGTTGAATGCTTCGGGCACGCCGATGAACGCTCTGCTTGTTTCCTCGTTCGGGATCGTGGTGGCCCTGGTGCTGGAGAGGTGGGCGCCGGCCAAGGCTTTCGTGTACCTCCTGGGCGCGGCCCTGTTCGGAGCGATGCTGGCGTGGCTGGTGGGACTGGCGGCGCACGTCGTCTTCCGGCGGCGGCTCTCGCCACAACAACTGGTGGAGCTTCCCCTTCGCTCCCCGGGGGGCGGGTGGCTGTCGATGGCCGGATTTGCCGCGATCGTGGTCTCTCTCCTGACCACGTGGGGCGCTTCACCGCTGACCGTGATGAGCGGAGTGGTGTACCTCGTGATTCTTTCGGTTGCTTATCTGATGGTGCGGCGTCGGGGCTAACGTCCCTCCGCTAGACGGCGTGGTGAGTGCCAGCAGTCGCAAGGTCCCTCGGTCGTCCCTACGGGACTCCCTCGGGATGACAATCAAAAGGGAATCCTTCGGCGCGGCTCCTTCGCCTCGGCTCAGGACAGGTTCCGCCGCGCCCCAACAAAGCCAGCGACTAGCGACCAGCGACTAGCGACCGCTACAATCTCCCGATGGCCGACGATCTGCTCCGCTACCGCTCCCACTTCCCCATCCTGGAGCGCACCACCTACCTGATCAGCAACTCGCTGGGCGCCATGCCGCGCGGCGTGTACGACGCTATGAAGGACTATGCCGACGGCTGGAACCATCGCGGGGTCCGCGCCTGGGAGGAGGCCTGGTGGATGCTGGCGGTCGAGGTCGGGAACCAGCTCGGGGGCATCGTCAACGCGGCGAAGGATTCCGTCTCGGTGCATCAGAACGTGACCACCACGGAGGCCATCGTCGCCTCCTGTTTCGACTTCAGCGGCAAGCGCAACAAGGTGGTGTACGACGACCTGAATTTCCCCTCCATCATGTACTTCTGGGAGGCGCAGCGGACGCGGGGCGCCCGGGTGCAGGTGGTCAAGACCGACGACGGCGTGCACGTGCCGCTGGAGCGCCTGCTCGATGCCATCGACGAGGAGACGCTGCTGGTGCCCATCTCGCACGTCATCTTCCGCAGCTCGTACCTGCAGGACGCTCCGGCGATCATCGAGAAAGCGCACAAGGTCGGGGCCATGGTGCTGCTCGACGTGTTCCAGTCCGCCGGCTCGGTCCCCATCGACGTGCAGGCGCTGAACACCGACTTCGCCACCGGCGGCGTGCTCAAGTGGCTGTGCGGCGGACCCGGTGTCGGCTACCTCTACGTGCGCCCCGACCTGGGGAAGAAGCTGGAGCCCAAGCTGACCGGATGGTTCGCCCACAAAGACTCATTCGCCTTCGCGCCTGCGCCCATCGTGTACGCCGACCCTCCCTTCCGCTTCATGAACGGCACCACCCATATTCCGGCGCTATACGCCTGCCGTCCGGGGCTGAAGATCATCCGCGAGGCCGGGGTGGAGCGCATCCGCGAAAAATCGCAGCGGCAGACCACGAAGCTGATGCAGATGGCCGAGCAGCGCGGCTGGCGGGTAAACACCCCGCGCGATCCCGCGCGGCGCGGCGGCACCGTGTCCATCGACATGCCCAACGCCCCGGAGGTCTGCAAGGAACTGCTCAAGCGCGACATCCTGGTGGACTATCGCCCCAAGGCCGGCGTCCGCATGGCGCCGCACTTCTACACCGCGGATGAGGAGATCGATCGCGCCATCGCTGCGGTGGAGGAGATCCTGGCCGACATGGGCGTGGCCACCCGCTAAGCTTTTTCGCTACTTGAAAAGCGGACGTTTCTGAATATGATTCCGCCAAACCCCGGCTCCCTGTGCTGCCCCTGGCTCATGCCGCGCTGTGGCTGTCCTCGTCCAGTGACGAGGGCAAGACCGTCCTTTATGCTGCGATCGGATTTGTGGTCGGGATCTTTCTCTTCATCCGCGGCTTCCGCATGCTGCAGCGAAAGCGCCTGATCCTGGACACCCCGACCGCGAAAGTGCGCAGCGCCGCCATCGGGCTGGTGGAACTGACCGGGCTGGCGGTCGGGCCCGACACCATCACGTCGCCCATCACCCAGCGCCCCTGCTTCTACTACCGAACTGCGGTGTGGAAGGAGGAGGGCTCGGGCAAGAACCGCCATTGGGCGCAGAAGATCGACGAGCGCTTCCACGTCCCGTTCTTCCTGAAGGACGAGACCGGGCTGGTGTTGGTGAACCCGCACGGGGCGGAACTGGACATCCATTGCGATTTCAAGGCGGAGTACAGCCGCTCGATGTTCTCCAGCGCCGGCGTGCCCCCGCGGGTGGCGGAATTCGCCGGACGCAACGGGGTCGCCCTTGACGACAACGTGCGCGTCGAGGAGTACTGCCTGAAACCGCGCAACGCCCTCTACATCCTGGGAACGCTGGCCACCAACGCCGGGCTGGCGCCGGATCCAACGCCGGTGCCGACCTTGCTCCCCTCCGCCAATGTGTCCAGCCTGGACTTCGGCGGCGGGCGGGTGGGGCTGGCGTCGTCGTTGATGAACCTCGCCAACCTGAGGATCAACGTCAACGTGCAGGCCAGGCCCACCTTCGCGGCGCCGGGCCCGGTCCCGCTCACGGACTTCGATCGCAAGATGGCGGCGCGCCGTGCCGCCCAGGCGCCTACCGAGCCGGCACCGCCTCCAGCGAAATACGATCCCGCCGATCCCCGGGCCGCCCGCTCGGCGGCGATCCTGGCGGCTGCCGATCCGGCGGCCGCGGCCGCCGTGGCCACCGTCGCCGGGACTTCACTGCCCCAGGCGATCGCTCAGACCAGCGGAGCTGCCGCGGCGCAGACGGCCAAGCCGGGACCCAAGCCGCAAACCGGCATGGAGCAGGTCGCCGCGGCCGCGGAGCAGGACGTTTTCCCCGCGAAGTGTCCTACGGTCATCTGCAAGGGGAGCAACAACCCCGCGTTTTACATTTCCTGGCGCAGTCAAAAAGAGATAGTCTCGGAGCTGTCCACCCGCTCCACCTTGTTGATCTTCGGCGGGCCGGTGCTGAGCGCGCTGTGCCTGTGGTACCTGCTGTCGTACTTTCACGCGATGTAGAGGAGGCGAGCCATGACGTTCATCATCCTGCTGGTGCTGCTGTTCATCGCGGCCGGCGTGCTGTGGTACTTCGTCACCATCTACAACGGCCTGGTGGCGCTGAAGAACGACATCGACAAGTCCTGGTCGAACATCGACGTCCTGCTCAAGCAGCGCCACGACGAACTCACCAAGCTGCTCGACGTCTGCAAGGGCTACGCGCAGTTCGAGAAGTCGACCTTCGAGAACATCGCCAAGGCGCGCTCCATGTACACCGCCGCCACCACCGTGGACCAGAAGGCGCAGGCCGACCAGGCCGTCACCACCGCGGTGCGCGGGCTGTTCGCCGTGGCCGAGAATTATCCCGAGCTGAAGACCAACACCAGCTTCATGCAACTGCAGGGACGCATCACCGAGATCGAGAACTCCATCGCCGACCGGCGCGAGTTCTACAACGACACCGTCAACACCTTCAACATCCGCATCGCGGTGGTGCCCGACATGTTCGTCGCCGGCATGATGCAACTGAAGCCGCGGGAAATGTTCAAGGCGGCGGAGGCCGACAAGGCCGACGTGAAGATGGACTTCTCAGCGGCCGGACGCTAGCGCCCGCAGCGCCGGGGAGAGAGCGTGGAGCGCAAGATATTCATCGTCCTGGTGCTCATCTTTGGGCTGCTGGCCGACGTGTATCTCCCGCTGCTGTGGGGCCTCGTGGCGACCCTCCCCATCGTGTTCGTGAGCTGGTGGATCGCCTACCGCAGCGGCTGGTTCGCCTGAGTAAGATTGGGTGATTGTGTAATCGGGAAATCGGGTGATTGGGAAGGCGTCCGCGATTGAAGGATGCGGGTCTCAATCACCCGATTTGCCGATTACACAATCCTTCCTTGACATTCGCCTTCTATTCGCCCATACTGCGGGCGATGGCGCTCACCAAGAGACAACGCGAGCTGTACGACTGGATCTCGGAGTTTGTGGGCAAGCACGGCTACTCGCCCTCGTTCGAGGAGATCGGCGAAGGGCTGGGGCTGAGTTCGCTGGCCACCGTGCACAAGCACGTCAGCAACCTGGAGAAGAAGGGGCTGCTCAAGCGCGACTACAACCGCAGCCGGTCCATCGACCTGATCGCGCCCAAGGGAAAGATGAAGCAGATGATGGCGGCGGCCGCGGTGGGCGAGCTGCCGCTGCTGGGGCGCATCGCCGCCGGCCGCCCGGTCGAAGCCGTGGAGAACCCCGAAACCATTTCCCTCACCGACTTCACCCGCTCCAAGGACGTCTTCGTACTGGAAGTGCGCGGCGACTCCATGCAGGACGAGGCCATCCTCGACGGCGATTACATCCTGGTGGAGAAGACCAGCGTGGCCAGCAATGGCGACATCGTGGTGGCGCTGGTGGACGGCATGGAAACCACGCTCAAGCGCATCTACAAGGAGGGCGACAAGGTGCGGCTGCAGCCCTCGAACGCCGCCATGCAGCCCATCCTCGTCCCCGCTGCTGCCGTCCGCATCCAGGGGCGGGTGATCGGCGTGTTGCGGAAGTACTAGGAGCTAGGAGTCAGGAGTCGGTAGTCAGGGGTCAGCGCCGAAGCGTTCTCTCCCTATACGAAGCAAAAGGCCCGGCTTGCGCCGGGCCTTGCTGACTACTGACTCCTGACTACCGACTCCTTCTTAGAGCACCTTCGTGATCGCCTTCTCGATGGTCTCTTTGGGGACGTAGCCGACGATCTGCTCGGCCACCTTGCCGTCCTTGAACAGCAGCAGGGTGGGGATACCGCGCACCCCGTAACGCTGCGGCGTGGCAATGTTCTTGTCCACGTCCATCTTGCCCACCTTCACCTTGCCGCTGTACTGGGTGGCGACCTCTTCCACGATGGGGGCGATCGCCTTGCAGGGGCCGCACCAGGCCGCCCAGAAATCCACCAGCACCGGACCGCTCGCCTTGAGCACGTCGCGGTCGAAATTCTCGTCTGTCACCTCAAACAACCCGACTCCAGCCATCTTGCCTCCGATACTTATCATTGCCGCCGCCTTCCAGGCAGCCGACCAATCCTAACAAACATTGGATGCGGATGGCCCTCGTAAGATTCAGGCGAGCAGCGCAGGGGCCAACGACCCGGGACCGAGAAACAAGGTCAAATTAAAAGCGCCCTGAAGCCGGTTAAGCCTCAGAGCGCCACGGCAGCCCTCCCCCAGAACTGCCTAACTTCAGCGGCGACTCTACTGCGCGGGGTGGGGACGGTAAAGATATCTTCAGTAACCGCGAAGTAATCGCGAGGTAACCATGCCGGGACCCGATCCCGGGGGAGCAGTCATTGGCGGAAATTATTGATCAGGACGACGTCGCGGGTCTGGGGGCCACGTCCCAGCACCATCTTCTTCCCGTCCCGCGACCAGGCGAAGCTGTAGATACGGCCTTCCTTGAAGTCGGTGATCGGCTTGAGCTTGTCGGGGCCGGCGCCTATGGGCCGGCGGAATATGTTGGAGACGCCATTGCGGGTGAGCACGATGTCGAACGCCTTGCCGTCCGGGGCCCAATTTCCCTGGCCCATTCCCTGGGGCAGTTCGCCCTTGGCCAGCAGCCTGCCGCCATCCACCGAACGCACCACTCCGACCGTCTTGGGGATGCCTTCGCCTTCCAGGATGGGGTAAGCGATCTTCGTGCCGTCCGGCGAGATGGCCGCTCCACCGGTGAGGGTTTCGTTATCGAAGTTGATCTGGACGGGCTCGCCACCCTGAAGGGGGATGCGGAAATGCCGGTAATGGCCGGTATCGGCTGAGCCGTAGGCCGCCCACGTCCCGTCCGGCGAACAGCTGACCGATTGATCCAGGCGGTCGTGGGTCACCGGCGTGGGATTGGAACCGTCGGCGTCGATGCGCCACACGGAAACACCCGACGGCGACACGTGCTGGTAGAGGATGTGTTTGCCATCGCCGCATCCGGCCAGTCCTCCCGCACGCAGATCGGACGCCGCGATGCGGTGCACGTCGCTGCCGTCTTCATTGGCCAGCCATATCTCCCCGTCGCGGTCGGTGTACGCGACTTTCCCGCCGATCCAAGTCACGGAGAAGCCGTCCGATCGGCCGGAAGTGACCTGGTTGACGTGCTTCAAATCCTTCGCCGCGACCCAGACGCTGGGGGCACGTTCGTTCTCGATGACGGCGAGTTGCTTGCCATCGGCGGTCAGGCTCACACAGCAGATGTCGTAGTCATTGAGGTCGTTGGTGAGCCGTTGCGCCTGCCCCCCGGGATAGGAGACATACAAGATCTGTCCCTGTGCACTCTTGGATATATCGTTGGCGCCGACCAGCATGCCGGAACCGTCGGGCAGCCAGGAGATCCGGCCCAACTGGCCGTTTTGCTTGTAGAAGCTCGTCATCGAGCCGTCGGCCACGGAGACGGCGATGATCGAGGTGAATCCGCCGCCGGTGAAGTCGAACGCGGTGGCCACGATGGTCTTGCCGTCCGGCGACCAGGCCGGCGCGGCATTGGTGAAGGAATTGGGGATGCGGCGTGTAGCCAAAACGCGCTCGCCGCTGCCGTCGGCGTTGGCGATGAACAGCGTGACCTCGCCCTTGTCCAGGTAGCCGCGCTCGTAGGCGATCTGCTTGGCATCGGGAGAGAAAGTGACCGCGGTGTCGACGTCGAACTTGACCTGCTGCGCATCGCCGCCCAGCACCGGGATCTTCATCAGGTAGCTGTACGCCTGCTGGTTCTTGTCGGAGCGGACGAAGTAAATGTAATTACCGTCAGGCGAAAAGGTGGCGCCACGATAGAGGACCGGCGCCGGAGGGACGATCTGCACGTTGCTGCCGGTGGCCACCTGGCGCACCCACAGGCTCTGCTGTCCGCCCTCGTCGGTGGCGTGGACGATATAGCGACCGTCGCCGGAGATGGCTACTTGGGTCGCTTTGCCACTGTCGGTGATGCGTGCCAGGCGCATGTTCTGGAAGCTGAAAGCGCCCGAGGGGGTGCTGGCAGTCGGGGTCTCCGCACTCTTTCGCTGCGAGATCAGCTTGTACAACCCGAAGGTGATGACTGCCGCCACGATGAGGAAGATGCCGGTGCCGATGGTCAGCACCGGCTTGTTGCGCCTGAGTTCGGTGGCGATGATCAGGGCGCTGGAATCGCGATGCACCCCGGTAGTGGCGGTCTTGCCAGAATCGGTATCGCGCTTCAGGCGCTTCAGGTCGGCGCGCATCTCGGCCGCGGATTGGTAGCGCACGTCACGGTCCTTCTCCAAAGCCTTACTGAGGATGGCCCCGAATTCCTGGGGGAGATCCGGGTTCAGGCGCAGGGGCGGCACCGGATCGCGGTTCAGGATCTGGTCGAAGATCACCGCCGTGGTCGTGCCCTTGAAGGGGAGCACCCCGGTCGCCATCTCGTAGAGCACGGCGCCGAAGGAGAACAGGTCGGTACGGCGGTCAAGCTCCTCGCCCCGCGCCTGCTCCGGGCTCATGTAAGCGATCGTGCCGACCGCCGAACCCGGGCTGGTGAGGTGCTCGCTGGCAATGGTGGGGACGGCGGCGGGTGCGGCGGTCGCGCCCACCAATCCAGCCACCGCCTTGGGGGTCAGCTTGGCCAGCCCGAAGTCCAGGACCTTGGCCCGGTTCTGCGGGGCGATGAAGATGTTCCCCGGCTTGACGTCGCGGTGCACGATGCCCTTGGCGTGGGCGGCGTCGAGTGCATCGGCGATCTGGATGGCCAGGTCAAGCAGAGGGTCCAGGGGCAGCGGGCGTCCGGCGATGCGCCGGTCCAGGGGCTCCCCTTCCAGCAGCTCCATGGCCATGAAGTGCCGGTGGTCGTACTCGTCGATCTCGTAGATGGTGCAGATGTTGGGATGGCTGAGCGCCGAGGCCGAGCGGGCCTCGCGCTGGAACCGCTCCAGCGCCGCCGGGTCGCGCTCCATGTCTTCGGAAAGGAACTTCAGGGCGACCCGCCGGCCGAGCTTGACGTCCTCGGCTTCGAAGACGACGCCCATGCCGCCGCCGCCCAACTGAGAGAGGACGCGGTAATGCGAGATGGTCTGCCCGATCAAGAAGGAAGCCTGTAAGCGAATCTTATAAGAAAGACGGAAGAAGCCGGTAGGAGGTAGCAAGTAGGTGGTAGGAGGCGCCTCCTACCACCAACCCCCTACTTGCTACCACCTGACTTGAGTTTCGCGGCCAGGAAGTCCACGGTCTTCTTCCAGGCGTCCGCGGTATCGTCGGCGCGGTAGCCCTGCTTGTTGTTGGGATTCTGGAACCCATGACCGGCCTCGGGATAGATGACGACTTGCACGTCCTTGCCCAGCTCTTTCAGCGTAGCTTCGTACTTCCGGACGTCGTCCACGGGGATGCCGCGGTCCTTGCCGCCGAAGATGCCGAGGACGGAGGCATGGATCCTGGCCAGCGCCTGCTTGTCGGTGGCCAGATGCCCGTAGTTGATGACCGCCGCCGCCAGCTT
>DATKKJ010000182.1 GCA_035543055.1 Terriglobales bacterium
TGACAAGTGCGAGGGTTACGGCAGAACGCGGGGAGCCGGCTTGCCGGAGGTCTTCGGCTTGTAGTCCCTGGGATAGACCACGACCGAGCGGTGGCTACCTTCGCCGGTGCTCTCGGTCTTGAGGGCGGGGTTGTCGCGCAGGGCGAGGTGGACGATGCGCCGCTCGCGTGCCGACATGGGGGCGAAGGTATAGGGGACGCCGGTCTTGGCCACCTTCTCGGCGGCCACGCCGGCGGCCAGCCGCAGCTCCTCGATGCGCATGGCCTTGAAGTTCTTGCAGTCGAACGAAACCTTCTCGTGCTCTTCGCTCTCCAGCCGCAGCATCTTGTGCGTGATGTGCTCGAAGGAGCGCAACACCTCCGCCCCCCGCTCCAGCAGCAAGTCGGAGTCGGGGCCGGCAAACTCCACCAGGATGTCGGGACGCTCCCAGTCGCGGTCCTCGGTCATGGGCGGGTTGACGGTGATGCGGTACTTCAGGCGGAAGGCGCCGCTGTGCAGCAACTCCTTGAGCAGGGCATCGATCTTGCGGGCGGCGCCGACTTTGTCGGGGATGGGCATGAAGCAGAAATTATAGTCGCGAGGACGCGGCCGAGGGCAGCCGCGCTACAACTTCGTTGGACACCGTTGTCATTTCTTAATGGCGCGCTTCAGCTGGGACTCGCGCATCTGCTTGCCGAACTCGGTGCGGTTGAGCACCCACTGCTGCGCCATCTGCAGGATGTTGCTGGCCGCCCAGTACAGCCCGAGCCCCGAAGCCAGGTTCAGCGAGATGTAGCCGAGGAACACCGGCATCATCACCGACATCATCTTGGCCTGCACCGGGTCCATGCCCGCCTGTGGCGTCATCTTCTGCACCACGAACATGGACACGGTGATGAACAGAGGCAGCAGGTAGAGCGTGTCCGGGGCGGAGAGGTCCTTGATCCACAGCCAGGGGGCGTGGCGCAGCTCGATGGCCACCCCCAGCATGGAATAGAAGGCGATGAGGAAGGGCAACTGGATGAGCATGGGCAGGCAGCCGCCCACCGGGTTCACGCCCTCGCGCTTGTAGAGCTCGCTCATCTCCTTGTTCATCTCCTGCTTGCGCGGGTCGTTGAACTTGTATTTCCGGTACTTCTCCTGGATGGCCTTGATCTGGGGCTGCACCTTGGCCATCTTCATGCTCGATTTCATGCTGGAGAGGCGCAGGGGCAGGGTGGCAACGGTGATGATGACGGTAAGGATGAGGATGGACCAGCCCCAGTTCGCCACCCAGTGGTCGTGCGTCCACTTCAGCCACAGGAACAGCGGCTTGGCGATGAAGCCGAAGAAGCGGCCGAAATCCACCAAGCCGACCAGGTGCGGTCCCAGGTAGCCGCTTGCGCCGGCCGTGCCCAGGGCGGCGCGCTCGGAGCGGGTGAGGGAGGAGTGGACCGCGTCCAGCACATCCACCGCCTTGGGGCCGACAAAGATGCGCTCGTGGGTCTCGCCGTTGACGCTGCCCACCGCGGCGCCCAGCACCGGGACCTTCTGCAGCTCGTTCGCAACCGGCTTGTCCGGGTTCTTCGGGATCTCGATCTGCTCGTGCAGGGTGACCAGCGCCGAGTTCTCCGGCTCCTCGGGCAGGAAGATGGCGGCGAAGTACTGGTCGGAAGCGCCCGCCCAGTGGAACGGCCCCTTCAGGGTGTTGCCGCCGGAGACTTTCTTGGACTCGATGCGCTCGATCTTGTCGCCAGACTGGTAGTCGATCGTCTGGGCGGCGTAGGCGGGGAAGCTGCGGGTGTCGCCGAATCCCGCGGGCCAGGCGGGAAAGGCCTGCACCGGCGCCCCGCTGTCCGCCACCGAGACCTCGCACTTGATGACGTAGGAGTCGTCGAAGCTGAAAGACTTGCGGACGCTGAGCTTGCCGTCGGAGTACTGGAACGTGACGGAAGCCGGCGCGGCTATGGTCCCGCTCGTGCTGGCCACGTAGAGCGCCGAATTCAGCTTGCCACGCAGCTCGGCGTTGTAGGTCCAGAGCGAGAGCGGGTAGCCCAGGTTGGTCGTAGCCTGGTTCACCAGGTCGAGCGGTTTGCCGCCGGGCTGGTCGAGGTACTTCTTCAGGATCCAGGACTTCACCTGCGCGCCGCGATTGCTGAAGGTGATGCGGTACAGCCCGTTCTCGATGACCGTCTCGCTCTCCGCCGAGGCTTGCTGCGCCGGCACAGCCGCCGCGGCTGCGGGCCGGGCGGGCGTGGACGCGCCGGCCGCCGCCGAAGGCGCGGCCTGGTGCTGCTCGGCCGGCGTGGCCGCCGGTTGCGGCCCGTACTTCTTGATCAGCGGCTGCATCAGGATGATGACCACGAAGGTCAGGGCGAAGGCGATGAGCAGACGCGTCTGCGCGCCGGGGTCCTGCTGTTGCGGGTTTTGAAAATCTTGCAAATTATTTCTCGTGAGAATGATGAGGTTCAGGAGCCAGGAGTCGGGAGTCAGGCGTCGGTACGGGGTCGTAGCCGCCTTTGGCAAACGGATGGCAGCGAAGCAGGCGCCACACGGCCAGACCGCAGCCGCGGATCACTCCGTTCCGCTCGATGGCCTCCACGGCGTACTCGGAGCACGACGGGACGTAGCGGCAGGCCGGTGGCAACGCCGGTGATATCCAGCGTTTGTAGAGCCGCAGCACGGCTTGGAGAAAAGTTTTCATGCCTCTGGCTGACGACCGGCGACCGACGACTGACGGCCGATCTTTTCGAACGCCTGCGCTACTTCCGCCTCCAGCTGGGCGAACTCCAGGGTGAGCACCGACTTCCTGGGATTGATCACCAGGTCCACCGGGACCGACAGGGCATGCAGGTGGCGGCGCACCGCCTCGCGCAGGCGCCGCTTGATGCGGTTGCGCACCACCGAGCCTCCCAGGGCGCGGCCCACGGTCAGGCCCACCCGCGGCGCGCCCGCGTCCCGCCGCAGCGAGAACACGGTCATGTGCCCGGAGAACTGACGTTTGCCGTTCTGATACACGTGGTCAAAGTCTGCGTGCTTGAGGAGCCGCGACGATTTGGGGAAGCGGGCTCCGGCCGAAGACATCGCAGGAATACGGTTACTCGCGGAAACCGGGTTTCACCGAGACGCGCTTGCGTCCCTTGGCACGGCGCCGGGAGAGCACCGCGCGCCCGGCCTTGGTCTTCATCCGGCTGCGAAAGCCGTGGGTCTTGGACCGGTGACGGCGGTTGGGCTGGAAAGTCCGCTTGGGCATCGAAACAGTGCGCTCCTAACGTGAAAATTTCCGGGTGAGCAAACGAAAAGTATAAATGATGCCGCGCAGAGCGGCAAACCGCAGGGGCTTCCCACCATACCCCTCTCCCCAGCGTCAATGACTATAATCTCGCGAGGGAGTGGGGGTTCTGGACCCAAGGGCGTGATTCCGGGTGAGGAGAGCAGCCATGTCTCTGCGCAAACTGGGCTGGTGCACAACCCTGGCCGTGATCGTTGCCTTGGCGCCCTTGCTATCGGCCCAATCCAAGGACGTCAAGGACCTGGGTGCGGGAAAGTTGCTGGTCGCGAGCCGCGACCTCGATGATCCGAATTTCGTTGAGACCGTGGTCCTGCTGGTCCACTACGATGCCGAAAGTGTGGTCGGACTGGTCCTGAACCGGCGATCCAATGTCCCCCTTTCACGAGTGCTGGAGGGGTACAAGGCGGCGAAAGGCCGCTCCGACCCGGTCTATCTCGGAGGTCCGGTCGAGAGGCCGGCGGTGTTCGCCTTGCTCCGGTCGCCGGCCAAGCCCGAAGGGGCCGAGCACGTCGTCGGCAGGGTTTACCTCATCTCCACGAAGCCCCTGCTCGACCAGACCATCTCGGCCCAACCTGAGCCTGGCGTGTTCCATGTTTTCCTGGGCTACGCCGGATGGACCGATGCGCAACTGAAAAGGGAAGTGGAACTGGGCGCCTGGTTCATCTTTCCCGCCGATGCCAAAGCGGTGTTCGATCCGGATCCGGATTCCCTGTGGTCCAGAATGATCCGCAAGACCGAGCTGAAGTTGGCGGAGAGCGGACCGGAGCCCGGCTCTGGCGGCGCAAAGCATCTCCCGCATTCTCACCAACGCCCGCCCTCATAACCCAGCGACCGGGCGCGCCTGAGAGGCTGAACATCGGCTCGACCTTTGCACCAACTGCGCGGCATTAACTCACTAACTACTTGACACGAACCCGAAGCTCGCGTTTGCTGCCATCTTCGCGCGAAAAAATTCCGCGGCAAGTTTTTCTCACGTAAAAATTTTTCGTGCTAGTATGCGGTGCAGCCTTGAGGTGAATGCAGTCTCTGACCTGCACCAGCTCCGCGGCATTCGTCGCGGGCACTGCCAGCTTCAATCGGCCTGACTCAAGCGCGGCAACATCGCGCCGGCGGGCAACATATTTTGATTCGTTCGGACCCGGTCACCGGAAGGTGACCAGCAGTAGCGCAATCATCCATGTCCCTCTCCTCGACAGCGACCGCGACCGCCAATCCCTGGATCAGGATCCTCGGGGCCCTGGAAAAGAAGATCAACCGGCAGTCCTACGACACCTGGCTGAAGCCGACGCGCTACAGCCACGCCCAGGGCCACGTGCTGTTCATCCGCGTGCCCACCCCGGAATTCCGCAACATGGGAGAGAAGTACGCCGACGTTATCCAGGAGGCGATCGACACCCTGGGCCTGGAGTTCGACGAGGTGAAGTTCGTCACCGCCGAGGAGGACCCGACCGCCACCCCGATGCGGCATGACGGCGGCTTCGCCGCGGTCGGCACCCAGGCGGCGCCGGTGGCGAGCGGACGGCCGGGCCAGGGCAAGTTCGATTGGGACTCGGCGGCCCAGCTCAACCCGCGCTACACCTTCGACGGGTTCGTCATCGGCTCGAGCAACCAGTTCGCCCATGCGGCGGCCCAGGCGGTTGCGGAGCGTCCGGCCAAGGCCTACAACCCGCTGTTCCTGTACGGCGGTGTGGGCATGGGCAAGACCCACCTGATGCAGGCCATCGGCCACGAGGTCAAGAAGCGGCAGCCGCAGTCGCAGGTGCTTTACCTGTCGGCGGAGAAGTTCACCAACGAGATGATCAACTCGCTGCGCTACGACAAGATGACCACCTTCCGCGACAAGTTCCGCAACAACGTGGACGTGCTGCTGGTGGACGACATCCAGTTCCTGGCCCAGAAGGAGCGCACCCAGGAGGAGTTCTTCCACACCTTCAACACCCTGCACGAGTCGCAGAAGCAGGTGGTCATCGCCAGCGACCGCCCGCCCAAGGAGCTGGCGGAGATCGAGGACCGGCTGCGCTCGCGCTTCGAGTGGGGCCTGATCGCCGACATCCAGCCGCCCGACCTGGAGACCAAGATCGCCATCCTGCAGAAGAAGGCGGAGTCAGAGCACGTGAGTGTGCCCAGCGATGTGGCCCTGTTCATCGCCTCCAATATCCGGTCGAACGTGCGCGAGCTGGAGGGAGCGCTCATCCGGCTGATCGCCTATGCTTCGCTGACCGGCAGCGAGGTGAACCTGCCCAATGCCCAGCAGGTGCTCAAGAACTTCATCGATGCGCAGCAGCGCAAGGTCAACATCGACCAGATCCAGAAGGCGGTGGCGGAGCAGTTCGGGCTGCGGGTGGCGGAGATCAAGGCCAAGAACAACTCCCGGGCCATCGTCTACCCGCGGCAGATCGCCATGTACCTGGCCAAGCACCTGACCGAGGCGTCGCTGCCCGAGATCGGGCGTCAGTTCGGGGGCAAGCACCACACCACGGTGATGCACTCCATCGACAAGATCGAGGAGTCGCGCAAATCGGACAAGGATTTGAACAGACTTCTGAACAAATTGAACGAGACTTTGAGCGGCTGATGTGCGGTTCAGGACCCGATTTCCACGGTACGGACCGTTCTTTCCTTCAAGTCGAGTGTGGACGCTCTGTGGAAGCTGTGCAGGACAAGGCCGTAATGCAAAGTATGCTCCCGGCGATCCACTCCAGCCCACCGCCGGCAGACCGGGAATCGCACCGTGGAAAACGCTTTTCTGGCGCATTCCCGGCCAACAGGGAAGTGATTCCCACTTTTCCTGAGCGCCTATGATTACTGCTGTTTTTATAAAATTGTTCTGATATATAGGGATTTCGTAAAAGCCCCAAAGGACTAGTGCTATGGAGATCAGCGTCAGCAAGTTCGATCTGCTCAAGGAACTGACGGCGACGCAGGGTGTGGTGGAGCGCAAGACCACCATCCCGATCCTGTCAAACTTCCTGTTCGAGGCGGCCGGAGAGCGGCTCTCTATCACGGCGACGGACTTGGACCTGTCGTTGCGTACGTCGTGCCCGGCGAAGGTGAAGAAAGAGGGGGCTTGCACCATCCCGGCGCGCAAGCTGTATGACTACGTGAAGCTGCTGCCGGACGGCGATATCAACATCAAGCTGCTGGAGAACCACTGGGTACAGATCCGCTCCGGGCGGTCTAACACCAAGATGGTGGGGATGGCGCGGGCAAACTTCCCCACAGTCGCGGCGTTCCCCACGACCGGGGTGATCAAAATCCCTGCCGACGTGCTGCGCACCATGATCGCGAAGACTATTTTCGCGATCTCTAGCGAGGAATCGCGTTACACCCTGAACGGGGCGCTGATGGTGCTGAAGCCGGAGTCGGTGACCATGGTGGCGACCGATGGCCACCGCCTGGCGCACATCGAGAACGGCCACGCCAAGATCGAGGGCGTCAGCGGCGGCGAGATGAAGACCCTGGTGCCCAAGAAGGCCATGACCGAGCTGAAACTGCTGCTCGACCAGGGCGAAGGCACGGCGGTGGAGTTCGCAAAAGACGAGTCCACGCTGTTCTTCCGGGTGGGGGAGCGGGTGCTGACCTCGCGGCAACTGACCGGGCAGTTCCCCAACTACGAAGCGGTACTGCCGCGCGACAACAACAAGATCGTGACCGTGCGCTGCGAGGACATCGCCTCGGCCATCCAGCGGGTGGCGCAGTTCGCCGACGAGCGCTCCGGGGCCATCCGGCTGCGGCTGGACAATAACGAGATCAAGATCTCGTCGTCCTCGACCGAGACCGGGGAGTCGGAGGACTCGATCGAAACCACCTACCAGGCTGACCCGCTGACCATCGGATTCAACTCGCAGTACCTGCTGGACTTCCTGAAGGCGTCGAGCGTAGGCGAGGTGCGCCTGGAGTTCAAGGACCCGCAGTCGGCGGGGCAGATGCGTCCCAGCGAGAATGGCGACGCCGATTACAAGTACCGGTACATCATCATGCCGATGAGGATTTGAGCGCATAGGGCATAGCGCATCCGCATGAAAGGGTAGGCCACCCGCCTCAATACTAAGGAACGCGCACGCAGGATAGCGTTCTTCGAGTTCGCTTAGCGGAAGTTTATCATCTTTCCTTTTTCATTCAGAAGCTGCAAGCCCATCTCGTATTGCCGCTTCAAGCGTATCGATGTTGATGTCCTTTAGAGCTTTGAACCGAATGCAATATCCGGTCACGCTCGCCTTGCCTACTTTCTTCCCATACGTCTTGGCTAAGTACTTCTTATCTTTGAGACCGAGAATATAGACAGAGATTCCGGTTTTGTTCGCGCTTACACCAATTCGAAAAGACTCTCTACTTTTTCCATCGGCATATTTTATGGTGTGAGACCCATATCCAATCGTAGGGTTGGAAACAGTGCGATTGTTGCTGTCTTTACCATCGAAGAACCATAATCTGCATTCTGGTGACACTTGAAGTGTGAGCCGATGCAACTCTTGCATGTCAGTGCGTTTGGGCTCCGGTTGGCTCGTAATGTGTTTCTTGATTTGTTCTTGTACGCTCATAACGTTTCGCCTCCTGAACCGCGCGCGGGATTATACGACGTGTAATCCTTCTTGATCTGCCCCCGCTTTTTGGTCCAGTCATAATGACACAACCAGCCTGTTAGGGACGCTGCTGTCCGCGTCCGGGTTGAGGTTCCCGCCGCCGTCGAGGCTGGGGGAAAGTGGGAAACGCGCAGCGTTTTCCAAGCGGGCGCAGCCCGCGTCTTTTCCACAGCCCGTGGCCGCGTTTTGTTGCGCGAACTCCTCCGGGGTCTGGTATCCGAGCGCCGAGTGCGGGCGCTCCTGGTTGTAGAGCCGCCGCCACTGCTCGATCGTGGTCCGCGCGTCCTGCAAGCTGACGAACCAGTTTTCGTTCAGGCACTCGTCCCTGAACTTGCCGTTGAAGCTCTCGATGTAGCCGTTCTGCATCGGTTTTCCGGGCTGGGTGAAGTGCTGCTCGATGCCCTGGGCGAAGCACCACTGTCCAGCGACCGGCCCGAGAACTCCGGGCCGTTGTCGGTGCGGATCTGCCGTGGCTGGCCGCGCTCTTGGGCGATCCGCTCCAGCACCCGCACCACCCGCGCCCCAGGCAAGGAGGTATCCACGTCCTTCGACTGCGCTCGGCTGCGCCTCGCTCTGCTCAGGATGACAAAGAGAAAAGAAAGCCCGCGCGAGGGCGCGCGGGCTACTTTGTGAAAATTCGCGGCCGGGGCCGCGCCACGTGGATCATTGCTTGGGTGGAGGCGCCTGGGCTGGAGGCGGGCCGCCGGGGCCCATGCCCGTCCCGTAGCCCTTGCCGTACCCCATCCCTTTGCCTTGGGGACGGTTCTGCATCATCTGCTGATGCATGTCGAGCAGGGCCTGCCAGGCGTCGATGTCGGCCTGCCAGCGTTCCTTCTCGCCAGGGTCTTTGACGTTGGCCAGGCTGGCCTTCAGCTTGTCGATCGAGGCTTTGATCTTGTCCATGGTGGCTTGCATCTGGTGCTGGTGCTGCTGGCGCATCTGCTGCATGTGCTCGCGCCGCTGGGAGCGCATCGGCGAAGGTGCTGCGGCTGTGCCGCCCGGGGGCGGGCCGCTGGCCGGGGCCTGCGTGGCGCCAGTCTGGGCGAAGGCGAGGGTCGAGAATACGAACAGCAGGGCGACGAGAACAGTACGAAGTCTCATCAGTTCTCCTTTCCTCTCTGCGGAACTGCGGCAGTAAGTATATAGATGCGAACCCGGTGGGAGCGGGGAAGTCGCTGTCCTGGCGGCTACCCAGTCCAGAGTCCAGAGTGGCCCGGAGCGAATTCCGGCCGCCGGCTGTTGGGGAGGGAATAGGGGTCCTTCGACTTTGCTCGCCCAGGCTCGCTCCGCTCAGGATGACAGAAGGAGAAAAAAAAGCCGGCAACGAGTGCCGGCTGGGGTGGAGCTGAGTGCGGAACTACTTCTTGGGAGCGATGGAATCCTTGGCGGCCTTGGCCACGCGGAACTTCACGACGGTCTTGGCTGGGATCTTGATGGGCTCGCCGGTCTGGGGGTTGCGGCCGATGCGGGCCTTGCGGTTGGCCTTCACCAGGCGGCCGAGTCCGGGCAGGACGAACACGCCGCTCTTCTTGGTCTCTTTGATGGCGGTGTTGCTCAGGACCTCAAGGAAGGTCGCTGCGGTCTTGTTGCTGACCTCGAGCTCGCCCGCGATGTGGCGGACCAGCTGAGTCTTGGTCATACCAGAAGCCATGTGGAACTCCTCCTTCAGTGTGTCGAACGATTGCTACTGACTCGCGAACTCTTATACCACAGGGGAAACAAAAAAGGCACGTTTCAGCCAGATTTTATGCGGGTTTTGCAGAGGGCCTGGAGTTGCACAATGAGTAGGGCAGTCGGGCGGGCCCGCATGAACAGGAGGCAGGACGCAGGAGGCAGGACGCAGAAACGGGTTCGCTGGTAGTCTGGAACCATGGATATGAGGGTGGATGCGGTGAGCTGCGCCATCTGCGAGACCAGGAAGGAGAAGCGGTTCTGCCCGGCGGTGCACGGCAAGATCTGCGCCGTGTGCTGCGGGACGGAGCGCGAGGTGACGCTCGACTGCCCGAGCGACTGTTCCTACCTGCAGGAGGCGCGCAAGCACGAGAAGCCGCGCGGGCTGAGCGACGAGGACCGGGCGGCGCTGTTCCCGCGGGTGGAGGTGAAGCAGACGTTCGTCTATGAGCGCGAGCCGCTGGTGGTGGGGCTGAGCTACGCCATCGTGAAGGCGGCGCGCAGCGAGCGCGGCATCAATGACCGCGACGCCATCGCGGCCCTCACGGCGCTGGCCCGCAAGTACGAGATGCTCTCCGGCTCGGGGCTGGTGTACGAGCCGCAGAGCGCCAACATCCTGCAGCAGCGCATCGCCGACGAGATGGAGAAGATGGTCGCCGAGTACCGCGAGCTGGAGCAGAAGCACGTGGGCTACGCGACGCTGCGCGACTCCGAGGTGCTGCAGGCCCTGGTGTTCATCGTGCGCATGGCCTACGGCAGGACGTCGGGGCGCCCGCGGTCGCGCGCCTTCCTGGAATTCCTGTTCCAGCGATTCCCGGAGAAGGAAGCCGGGGTCTCGGCGCCGCAGGGCAGCAGCTTGATCATCCCCTAGGAGTCAGGAGTCGGGAGTCAGGCCGGGCGTTCTCGCCCCGGCCTTTTTGTGTCAGGCGCTGCAGCGGCGCGCAAGGGCGGGCGCTTGCGGAAGATGACCCGCAGCTGCTGGCGCCAGTTCTCGTGGATGCCGAGCAGCGTCCACTCGAGCCGGGGGGAGAGGTAGCGGAGCAGGGTGTCGGTGGCGGGATGGACGTGGAGCGCGGGCGCCACCAGGAACAGGAGCGGCGGCGCCGGGCTGAGGTCCTGACCGGCGAAGTACCCGCACTGCTGGAACTCGCCGCGCTGCTGGTGCCAGACGACGCGGCTCCAGTAGTCGAGCCCCTGGAGCGGCAGGTGGATGTCCTCGTCGGCCTTGAGTTCGATGACGGCGAGGCGGCGGTCGCGGGTGAGGGTGAGCACGTCGATCATCGCCCGGTCGGAAGCGGAGAAGGCGGGCACCTGGGAGTACACGAAGTCGCGGTCGAGCTGGGTATCGACGACGGTGACGTCGCGCAGCACCAGGGACTCCAGCCAGCGCTCCGCCCGCATGCGGAAGATGGGGTTGGCGCGCGGGCCGCCGGGGCGGCGAGTCTCCGCGATCAGGTTCACGAAATTGCCGAAGTCGGCGAGGTTCTCCGGCGTGAGCAGGGTCTCGCAGCCGCCCACGCCGAACACGATTTCCTCGGTGTTGCGGAAGGACCCGGCCTCGGGCGCCAGGCGAGCGCGAGCGAATTCCAGGCCGGCCAGGCGGAAGGCGATCTCCGAGGAGGAGAGCACGGCGATGTCGCATTCATGCACGACCGCCCGAACGCGCTCGATGGAGGCGGCGAAGCGGCGCAAGGCCAGCTCGCGGCCGGGACAGCGCACCAGCCGGCTGGCGATGTTGCCCAGATCGGTGACGCTCACCTCGTCGAGGGCCAGGTCGCGCTCGTCGAGTTCGTAGAGCTGGAAGCGGGCCCCGGCGCCCTCCAGGTGGACCAGGCGGGCGCGGGTGACCGCGGTCGTCCCGGCGGGAAGAAAGAGCTTCACGCCCTCCACCAGGCCGCGGAACCGGCGGCGGCACTCGTCGAGCCAGAGAATGGCGAAAGTGAGCGCGGCGTCGATGGAAACCTGCGTCTCTCCGGCGCCGACGCCCAGCACGGCGAATGCCGAGTCGTTGCGGCGGACCAGTCCTCGGGTGTAGATAGGGCCGAAGCTGCGCTCCAGGTCGGCGGCGGAGGAGAGGCGGTCCACCGTCCAGCCGGGGAAATTGCGCTCCAGGACCCGGCGCAGCAGCGCCTGGTAAGTGTTGCGGGCGCGCTTGCGCTCGGAAGGCGTGCGCCGGTCGCGATCGCGGCAGATCTCCAGCTTGGCCGGCTTGGCTTGGCCGAAGCGCTGCACGGAGAGCTGCAGGGCATCGTGCTCGATGGCGGCGTCGAGCACGCGACGCACGATATTGCGCTCCTCCGACCAGAGGTGCAGCAGGCAGTGGCCGTGATCGTCGGAGATGGAGAAGCGCGAAGTGGCAAGGTCGAAGAGCGGCTCGCCGGATTCGAAGACCGCGGCGTCGCGAGCCTCTGCCAGGAAGCCCTGAAGCATGCGGGTTAGCGCCTCGGGCGTCACGGCGTGCGGATTATAGCGCTGCAGCGCGCGCGATTCTGTGACACCAAGGCGGAAATCGCCCCACTAGCGTGGGGCTCTCGATACGCAGCGAACCGTAGGTCCTCACCCCTTCCGCCTCGCTTCGCTCAGCGTTCAGGGCTCGCGCCCAAAAGGCGCTCGGCAAACACTCCCTCCGGGACTGCGCTCAGGATGACAAAGGAGAGGGGCCGTCTATAATGCCGCGCCGGAGGAACAGGACTGTGACCACGCGCAGAAGCTTCCTGACGCACTCATCGCTCGGCTTGTTCGGAGCGGCGCTGTTAGCCCGGGCCCAGGTACAGGAGCAGAAACCACCGGAACCGCCGCCGGGAGCGCCTCCGGCGTGGGGTACGGCCCCGAAGGTCGGGCCGGAAGTGTCGCCGGGGACTTTCGCGGAAGCAGAGAAGCTATTCCGAGTGGAGATGAGTCCGGCGGAACGCGACCAAGAAGTCTCGAACTGGCGAAGCCTGATGGCCACGCTGACCGAGCACCGAGTCGGGCCGCGCAAGGTCGCGATCGACGCCGCTCCGTACTCGCTGTGGAACCCGGTGCTGCCGGGAGAGAAAGCGGGTCCGGAGCTGGACCGGTTCGCCTGGAGCAAGGCGGAGCCCGGTCCGCTGCCGTCGAAGACCGAGGACATCGCCTTCGCCCCGCTGACCAAGCTGACGCGCTGGATCGAGCGGAAGCAACTGACCTCGGAGCGGCTGACCCAGATCTATCTGGAGCGGATCAAGAAGTTCGATCCCAAGCTGCGCTGCGTGATCACGCTGACCGAAGAGCTCGCGCTCAAGCAGGCGAAACAGGCGGACGAGGAGATCGTGGGCGGCCGGTATCGCGGGCCGCTGCACGGCATCCCTTATGGCGTCAAAGACCTGCTGGACACGGCGGGCATCCCGACCACCTACGGCGCCGAACCCTACCGCAACCGCGTGCCGACGGAAGACTCCGCGGTGGTCAGGCGGCTGCATTCCGCGGGCGCAGTGCTGCTGGCGAAATTGAGCCTGGGAGCGCTGGCGCTGAACGACGTCTGGTTCGGCGGGCAGACCATGAACCCCTGGCTGCTGGAAGAAGGGTCGTCGGGCTCGAGCGCCGGGCCGGGCGCGGCGACCGCCGCCGGGCTGGTCGGGTTTTCTATCGGCAGCGAGACCGGCGGCAGCATCGTCAGCCCCAGCATGCGCTGCGGCATCACCGGCCTGCGGCCGAGCTACGGCCGCGTGCCTCGCACCGGGGCGATGACGCTGTGCTGGTCGCTCGACAAGCTGGGCCCTATGACGCGCGGCGTGGAAGACACGATCCTGGTGCTGAGTGCCATCGCCGGCGGGGATGACGGTGACCTGAACAGCGTCCCCAGCAGGAAGCTGGACTACGTCGCCAAGACCCACGTCAATGGCCTCCGGGTGGGCTACTTCCCGGCATGGATGAAGGAGGCGCCGGCGACCGACGTCGATCGCGCCGCACTGGAGACGGTGAAGCAGGTGGGCATGACGCCGGTCGAGGTGTCCATCCCCGATTGGCCGTACGATGACATGGCGCTCATCCTGTTCGCGGAAGCGGCGGCGTCGTTCGAAGAGCTGACACTCAGTCACAAGCTGGACGAGCTCAAGATGCAAGCGCCCGACGCCTGGCCCAATATTTTCCGCCAGTCGCGGTTCCTCTCCGCCGTGGACTTCGTGCAGTCGGACCGGTTGCGGCGGAAGGTGGCGGCGGAGATGGCGCGGGTCTTCTCGAAGGTGGACCTGCTGCTGGTGCCGTCGCTGCGCGATGAGATGCTCACCATCACCAACTTCACCGGGCACCCGTCGCTCACACTGCGGGCGGGGTTTGTGCAGGTGTCGGAGGCGCGCAGCGACTGGGCGCCGGACCCGGCGCATCCTTTGCCCAAGTTTTCGCCCCCGCGGCGCGTGCCGCATGGAGTGACGCTGATCGGGCGGCTGTACGAGGAAGGAACACTGGTGCGCGCGGGTGTGGCGCTGGAGAAGGCGTTCGGCGTGGCGGACCAGCGGCCGCCGGGGTTCTGAGATACCCGCGCGAGGGCGCGCGGGCTACTTTGTCCAAATATGAAATAATCGGTGGGCTGGGTGCGGCGTGCGGGTCGTTTCCGAGGGCGGCGCATCCAATCCGCAGGTCATGACGGACACGCAGAAGCAATCCTTCTTTCAAAAATACGGGGTGACGGAGCGCGACCTGGAGAAATACCTGGGGGCGGCGCTCTCGGCGGGCGGCGATTTCGCCGACATCTACTTCGAATACCTCTACTCGACATCGATCTCGGTCGATGAGTCGCTGGTGAAGTCGGCGAGCCAGGGCATCTCCGCCGGCTGCGGGGTGCGGGTGATCTCCGGCGAGCGCACCGGATACGCCTACACCGACGACTTGTCGCCGGAGAAGATCGTGCACGCAGCTCGCACCGCGGCGCTGATCGCCAGCGGACCGGCGAAGGAGCCGGTGGTCGGCTTCAAGCGCGCGGAGGCGCGGAACCTGTATCCGGTGACGCCCACGGTGGACGCCGAGATGTCGCAGAAGCTCGAGCTGGTGATGCGGGCCGACCGCGCGGCGCGAGAGTACGATCCCCGCATCGTGCAGGTGCGCGCCGGCTACGCCGACGAGATCCGCCACATCCTGGTGTGCGGCTCCGACGGGAGCTTCGCCGAAGACACGCAGCCGCTGTCGCGGATGAGCGTCTTCTGCATCGCCAGGAGCGACGGCAACTCAGCCCGGGGAACGGCGGGCGGCGGCGGGCGCGTCAATTTCGATTGCTTCCTGACGGAGAAGACCCCGGAGCACTTCGCCCGGGACGCGGCGCGGCAGGCCATCATCCAGCTCGACGCGCGGCCAGCGCCGGCGGGTGAGATGGAAGTGGTGCTGGGGCCAGGGTGGCCGGGCATCCTGCTGCACGAGGCCATCGGCCACGGCCTGGAGGCGGACTTCAACCGCAAGAAGACCTCGGCCTTCGCCGGGCTGGTGGGCAAGCGCGTGGCCAGCCCGAAGTGCACGGTGGTGGACAACGGCACCATGCCGTCGCGGCGCGGCTCGCTCAACGTGGACGACGAAGGCATGCCCACGCAGAACACCGTGCTCATCGAGAGGGGGATCCTGAAGGGCTACATGAGCGACAAGCTGTCAGCGCGGCTGATGGGCATCCACGACACCGGCAACGGCCGCCGCGAGAGCTACGAGCACATCCCCATGCCGCGCATGACCAACACCTACATGCTGGCGGGCGAGGACGATCCCCAGGACATCATCCGCTCGGTGAGGCGGGGCGTGTACGCGGTGAACTTCGGAGGCGGGCAGGTGGATATCACCAACGGGAAGTTCGTCTTTTCGGCGAGCGAGGCCTACATGATCGAAGACGGGCAGATCACGGCGCCGCTGAAGAACGCCACCCTGATCGGCAACGGCCCCGACGTGCTGACCAAGGTCTCGATGGTAGGCAACGACCTGCAACTCGATGAGGGCATCGGCACTTGCGGCAAGGACGGGCAGTCGGTGCCGGTCGGCGTCGGCATCCCCACCATCAAGGTGGACCGGCTGACGGTGGGCGGGACGGGAGAAGAGTAGCTTCTTTCCGAAGTACCTGTGCAGGCGGCGTCTCTGGCGCGCGAGATCCGCGGGGTCCTTCGCTCGGGCATGCGCCCTTGCTCAGGATGACATCCACAAAAGGGAAATGATGAGTACAACGGGACTCGAAACGCGAAACGTGAAAAGCGAAACCGACCTGCGCGAACTGGCGCAGGAGGTGGTGCGCCGCGCCATGCAGGGCGGAGCCTCGGCGGCGGAGTGCGTGGTGCGCGAAGGCGATGAGTTCTCCACCGTGGTGCGGCTGGGCGTGGTCGAGACGCTCAAGGAAGCCGGCGCCAAGTCGATGGGGTTGCGCGTGTTCTTCGGGCAACGCGCGGCATCCACCCACACCAGCGACTTCACCGCCGGCGGCATCGACACCCTGGTCAAGGGCGCGCTGCAGCTGGCGAAGATCACCTCGGAGGATCCGCATGCCGGGCTGCCCCTGGCCGAGCAGTTAGGCCAGGTCCCCGGCGACCTCGACCTCTACTACGACGACGTCTATTCGCTGCCCGGCGAGGAGCGCATCGCCTACGCGCGGCGCGCGGAAGCGGCGGCGATGAAGGCCGACCCGCGCATCCAGAACTCGGAGGGCGGCTCGTTCGACGCGGCCACGGGGCGCAAGGTGCTGGCCAATTCGCTGGGGTTCCTCGGCGAGTACGCCCGCTCGCACTGTTCGGTGGCAGCGGTGCCGGTGGCGCGTGACGAGAACGGCGCCATGCAGCGCGACTACTGGTACTCGATGGCCCGCAGCCTGTCGCGGCTGGAATCGCCGGAGGAGGTCGGGCGGATCGCAGCCGAGCGCACCGTCCGCCGCCTGGGCGCGCGCAAAGTGAAGAGCGCCAAGGTGCCGATCGTGCTCGATCCGCTGGTGGCGCGCTCCATCCTGAGCAACATCTTCGAAGGCGTGAACGGCGATTCCATCTACCGCCAGGCGTCATTCCTCGCCGGGAAGCTGGGCGAGCCGGTGGCCGGCGAGAACGTCACCGTCATCGACGACGGCACCATGCGCGGCGGGTTTGGCACCACCCCCTTCGACGGCGAGGGGGTCCCGACGCAACGCACCACGGTGATCGAGCGCGGGGTGCTCAAGTCCTACCTGCTGAACACCTATACGGCCAAGAAACTGGGGTTGAAGACCACCGGCAACGCGTCGCGCGGGCTGGCGGGCAATCCCGGCATCGGGGTCGGCAACTTCTTTCTCCAGCCGGGGAGCAGAAGCCCGAAAGAGATCATCGGCGAGATCAGGGACGGACTGTACGTGACCGAGTTCCTGGGCTTCGGGGTAAACCTGGTGACCGGCGACTTCTCGCGCGGCGCGGGCGGGCTGTGGATCGTGAACGGCGAGCTGGGTTACCCGGTGGAGGAGATCACCGTCGCCGGCAACCTGAAGGACATGCTGCGGAACATCAGCCAGATCGGCAACGACCTGGTCTTTCGCGGCGCGGTGGCCGCGCCGACCATCCGCATCGACGGCCTGACCGTCGCAGGGGAATAAGGCAGACGCCCTGACGGGCGTCTCTACCGGTCATCTTCGAGTAGTAGAATTCCTCGCATGGCGGAACCGCAGCCACCGCTTCCGTATCAGCCGGAACAGGGCGAGACGGCCTGGGTGCCGATCGGCATCGGCGCAGCCATCATGGTCCTCGCGATAGTGGCCGTGGTGGTGCTGGGGCGCTCCAAGCCCACGGGACAGGCCGGGGTGGATCCTTACGCGGCCAAGCTGGCCATCTCCGACCTGAAGATGAGCGCGGCGGAGAACTTCGTCGGCGGCACCGTCAGCTACCTGGAAGGGAAGATCACCAACAACGGCGACCAGCCGGTCCTGGGCGCCTCGCTGGAGGTCACGTTTCGCAACTCGCTGGGCGAGGTGGTGCAGAAAGAGACCATGCCGGTGCGCGCGCTGCAAGCCCATTCGGTGACGGGCACGCCGGAGATGTTCGACCTGCGCCTGGCCCCCCTGCAACCCGGCAAGACCATCGATTTCCGGCTCACCTTCGAGCATATCTCCAACGACTGGAACCGGGAATACCCGCAGGTGAAGGTGGTATCGGTCACGACGAAGTAGACCCTTCTCGGCGTCATCCTGAGGGGCTTCAGCCCGGAAGGATCTCGCGTGTCGCGCCAATTGTATTGTGAACGCACGCGAGATGCTTCGCGCCTGAAGGCGCTCAGCATGACGCCATCCAATTCTGTGGATAGAATCAAGAGATGGGCGATTTAAAGCAGGTCCGCCTGACCGAGCAGGTGAAGGCGGCGGGTTGAGCGTCCAAGCTGAGTCCGGCGGTGCTGGACGCGGTGCTTGGGAAATTAGCCCGGCAACAGGACGAGCGGGTGCTGGTCGGCTTCGACAAAGCCGACGACGCCGGGGTGTACCAACTGGATGAGGAGACCGCCCTGGTGCAGACCGTGGACTTCTTCACACCGGTCGTGGACGACCCCTACACCTTCGGGCAGATCGCGGCGGTCAACGCCCTGAGCGACGTCTATGCCATGGGCGGGCGGCCCATGAGCGCGCTCACCCTGGTGTGCTTTCCGGAAAAGGGCGATCTCTCGGTCCTGGAGCAGATGCT
Organism: Terriglobales bacterium; assembly: GCA_035543055.1. NCBI lineage: Bacteria > Pseudomonadati > Acidobacteriota > Terriglobia > Terriglobales > Terriglobales bacterium. Next base: position 18,111 of record DATKKJ010000182.1, read on the forward strand.
GGCCGGCGGGCTGTCGAAAATGATCGAGGCGGAGTGCACCATCCTTGGCGGGCACAGCATCCGCGACGACGAACTCAAGTTTGGCTATTCGGTGACCGGGACCATCCATCCCAAGCGCCTCCTGACCAACTCGGGGGCGCAGGCGGGGGACAGGCTCCTGTTGACCAAAGCGCTGGGGACGGGCGTGATCTCGACCGCCATCAAGCGCGGCAAGGCGAAGGCGGCTTGGGTGAAAGCCGCCACCCGCTCCATGACCACCCTCAACCGGGCCGCCGCCGAGGTGGTGCGCGACAGCCCTGCCGGTGTCCACGCCATGACCGACATCACCGGCTTCGGGCTGATCGGGCATGCCCGCGAGATGGCCCTGGGCAGCGGCGTCGGCCTCCGGATCCGTTCGGCAGCGGCGCCGCTGCTGGCCGGAGCGCTGGAGTGTGTGCGGGCCGGCTTCGTCCCCGGCGGGCTGAAGGCCAACCGGGAGTTCGCCGAGTGCGTGGTCGGCTACGGCGACAGCGTCCCCGAGGACCGCAAGACCATCCTGTTCGACCCCCAGACCGCGGGCGGGCTGCTGATCTCGGTGGCGGCGGGAGATTCAAAGGGCCTGGTCGAGAAGCTGCGGGCTAAGGGCGTGGCGGCGGAGGAGATCGGGGACGTGACGGCGCAGGAGAAGCCGCTTATCCGCGTAGATTGAGGTAAACCGGCTCGGTAGCGATGCCGAGAGACTCAAGCAGGCGCCGCAGGAGCGGTCCCAACCCGAGTTTTCTCGCCAGCCAAAGGGTCAGTAGAAGCAATCCATTCCCTCTATGAAAAACAATAGGGCCTTTGAAGGGGAGATTTTCCCCGTGCGCCCGCTGTACTGTCAAGTGGGTAGAAGGTCATGTTTACCACTTCGGGACTCGGGGGAAGACTCGGGTAGTGCACCCGTTCAACTGCATCGTCGGGCCAGATAATGGCGTGAGGCCGTATTCCGCCCGTTCGAATGTTCGTTTTCCAGTAACGATTTCGTACCTAGTGCATCTCTTCTAGTGAAGTACGCTGCCGGAGTGACCGCCACCGCCGTACTCTGAAGGAAGCTCAAAAGGTACAATCGAACTGTCCGATGTCGAACCTTCCACTGCCCATTGCGGCCTTTATCGCCGGTCTGCTGTCCTTCCTGTCGCCGTGCGTGTTACCGCTGGTGCCGGGATACGTGTCGTTGATCTCCGGCGTGGGGGTGGAGGAACTGAAGCAACAGGACCCGCGGCGCCTGCGCACCGTGATGCTGCATTCCCTGATGTTCATCGCCGGGTTCTCGCTGGTCTTCATCCTGCTGGGAGCGGCGGCCACCGGCCTGGGCCAGCTCATGGCGCAGTACAAGCGCTACCTGACCTACCTGGCGGGCGTCATCATCATCGTCTTCGGCCTGCACCTGACCGGCATCTTCAAGATCGCCGCCCTGTACGCCGACAAGCGCATGCACTCCATCCAGGGGGGAAGCACGCCCTGGGGCGCCTTCGCCGTGGGCTTCGCCTTTGCCTTCGGCTGGACGCCGTGCATCGGGCCCATCCTGACCGTGATCCTGACCTTCGCCGCCTCGGAGGAGAAGGTGATGCAGGGTGTGGCGCTGCTGGCCATCTACTCGGCCGGCCTGGCGGTGCCTTTCCTGCTGACCTCTCTGGGCGTGGACCGCTTCCTGGTGTTTTACAGCCGTTTCCGCCGCCACCTGCACACGGTGGAGGTGGTGAGCGGGGTGCTGCTGATCGCCATCGGCGCCCTCATCCTGACCCGCCACTTCACCGTGTTGTCGGGCTATCTCGCATTCCTGAATCGCTTTGCCTTGTAAGGACGTGCTGGTTTGAAACGGAACATCTTCATCCTGTTGCTGGTCATCTTCACGGTCACCCTGATGTTGTGGGTGGGCCGGCGAGCGGCGCAGAACCGCGCCGAGTCCGGGCAGCCACTCAGCGGCCGCACCCTGAAGGGAGCTCCCGCCCCCGATTTCGAGCTCAAGAGCCTCGATGGCAGGACCGTGCGGCTCTCCGATTACCGCGGCAAGGCCGTGCTGCTGAACTTCTGGGCCACCTGGTGCCCGCCCTGCAAGATCGAGATGCCCTGGTTCGTGGACCTGCAGAAGCAGTACGGCGGGCAAGGGTTGCAGGTCATCGGCATCGCCATGGACGACGACGCCGAGAAGGACTCCGCCAAGATCGCCGAGTTCGTCAAGGAGATGAACCTCAACTACGTCGTGCTCCTGGGCAACGACAAGGTGGGCGACGCCTACGGCGGGGTCGACGGCCTGCCTACCACGTTCTATATCGGCCGCGACGGCCGGATCCTGACCGCGGTCAGCGGCCTGGTCAGCCACTCGGAGATCGAGGAGAACATCAAGAAGGCGCTGGCCGCGCAATCCACGGTGGCCAACGCCGGCGGTCAGCGATGACGCGCATCGCCATCCTGTGGCTCACCCTGGGTTGCGCAAGTGCCGCGGCGCAGGACCTTAAGGGGCTCCCGCACCATGTGACCTTCCTTGGGCCGGCGTCGGCGGTGAGCATCGCCAGGGGCAGGGCAACGCCGGTCACGCTCCAGTTCCGCGTTGCCTCCGGCTTCCACATCAACTCCAATAAGCCGACCTCGGAGCTGCTGGTCCCGACCGTGCTCACGCTGAATCCCCCGACCGACATCGTCATCGGGAAGATCACCTACCCGCCGGGGGTGGACGCGACCTTCGCGTTTGCTCCCGCGGAGACGTTGAACGTCTATGAGGGCAAGTTCGCGATCAAGGCGCTGGTGACCGCGGCCAAGACCGCGATTGCGGGCAAATACACGGTGCACGCCTCGCTGAAGTACCAGGCCTGCGACAACCGGGCCTGCTATCCCCCGAAGTCGGTGCCTGCCGACTTCGACATCGCGGTGCCGAAGTCGAAGTCCTCGGGGGCCGGAGTGGTGCGCCGCGGGCAGAGTCCGAACATCCACCGGTAGCAAAGTTGTAGCCCGGCCGCCCTCAGCCGGGTCTACTCCGTCCGAATCTGCATGGTCTCGTCGATGGTGAGCCGCCGTGGTGTGCCCGCTTCCGGCGGCCCTTCGTAAGTGGCGGTGATGCGGAAGCCGGTGGAGCCGTTGACCTCGGCGCTGTAGGAGTAGAGCGGACGCCGGGTCCGCTCGCTGGGGATGGAACCCTTCGCGACCAGCTCATCCAGGGTGGCGTACTTGCCCTCGAGCGCGAGCTGCCCGCGCTCCGCGTTGGCCAGGACCAGAAGGTCGTTCTTCACCGCGGCGATGTCCACGGTCGTCTTGGTCGCGGGCGCGCCGCCGGCCGGCCCGGCCGACTGGCGGGTGTAAAGGTAGGCGCCGACCGCCAAGACGATCAAGAGCCCGACGAACCCTGCCGCTCGCCCCATGGTTCCCTCCCTCCACGGCCACGCCGATGTGCTGCCTGTGCTTGACAGTGCAAGCTGCGGACAGGCAGCATCCCGCAGACGCGTTCTGCCGATTATAGGCAGGTGCGCCGGAGGCGGTACATGCCCGACCTGTGGCCGACGGATTACGTGCCGCACATGATGAATCCCGCCCCGCTGCTAAGACCCGGAGGTCCGAAAATGCTGAAGGAATTCAAGGAATTCGCCCTGCGCGGAAACGTGCTCGACATGGCCATCGGCATCATCCTGGGGGTGGCCTTCGGCCGCATCGTCACCTCGTTCGTAGAGGACATCCTCATGCCGCCGCTGGGCCTGCTGCTGGGCAAAGTGGACTTCTCCAACCTGTTCTTCAGCCTGACCGGCAAGCACTTCGACACCATCGCGGCGGCCAAGGCGGCGGGCGCGCCCACGCTGAACTACGGGTTGTTCGTGAACCACGTCTTCAACTTCCTGATCGTGGCCTTCGCCATCTTCCTGCTGGTGCGGCAGGTGAACCGGCTGAAGCGTCCGGCGCCGGCCGCCGAACCGACCACGCGGGAGTGCCCGCTGTGTCTGTCGGCGATCCCCATCAAGGCGACCCGCTGCGCGCACTGCACCTCGGAGGTAAAGCCGGCGGTGGCGGGGGCGTAGGCCAGAGTGGGCGCAGGCGGAGATAACCATGTGGTTAACAGCGGCGCGCACCAATCCGATTTGACTCCACTCCCCCGCCGGGCGTAACTTTTCTGTCCTCAGGAGTCGGGGGATGTTGGTGCGAATCCTGTCAGTCCTCGTGGCGGCGGCGGTGGCCGCAGTGTTCCTGCTGCCGTCCACCATGGCGCTCTACGCCGCGGTGAATGGGACGGCCTGGGACCTGCAGGACCTCCAGGACCTGGATGCCTTCCCCTCGCAACTCCTGGGCCCGGCGGTATCCGCCTTCTTCGTCGCCACCTC
>DATKKJ010000183.1 GCA_035543055.1 Terriglobales bacterium
GGGCAGATGGGCGGCGTGGTCAAGACCAAGCTGCGCAACGTGGAGAGCGGGCGCCTGTGGGAGCCGCACTTCCGCCCCGACGTCCGCCTCGAGGAGCTCGAGGTCGATCGGCAGATCATGGAGTTCCTCTACCGCGACGGCGACAACTGCTGCTTCATGAATCCCGTGAGCTTCGAGCAGGTGGAGGTGCCGCGCGCCGCCCTCGGCGCGGGCGAGAACTTCCTGCAGGAAGGGACCAAGGTGCCGGTGGAATTCTTTGAAGGCCGTCCCATCAGCCTGGTGCTGCCGGAGGTGGTGGAGATGCGCATCGCCGATACCGCCCCGCCCATGCACGCGGGTAGCGACAGCGCCTGGAAGGAAGCCACCCTGGAGAACGGGACCAAGCTCAACGTCCCGCTGTTCATCGGCCCGGGCGAACTGGTGCGGGTGGACGTGGCCAGCGGCCGCTACATCGAGCGCATCCGCCTGGAGCGCAAGAAGGGCGCCTGAGCCGCGCGGGCTGTACCCGATATCCGTCTTGTGGTCGCTGTCAGCGCCACCACAATTCGTAGGAGGGTAGGCCGTGACTTGTGATAAGTGGTGTTATCAATAGTAGTTATCGAAGGTCATTCCATCTGTGTGTCGCGGCACGTTGGTAACTTTCCCGAAAAAGAGTCGTGTGCTGAAATCAAGTCCGTTGCGGACGGACCTATGAAACGCGCCATTATCGTTGGTATCGCGGCTGTACTGCTCGCCTTGACATTGTTAAGCCTAGCCGGGTTTTTGGAATTGAAGTACACCCAAAACGGTGCCTTCGTCCGAGATTGGGCGACAAAGGGCGCGCCAGATTCCCGCGTGTATGGCGACCCAATTGAGTTCATGTTCAGATGGGTACGCTTCAACCAATTCGTCATCTCACCGGCAGTCTCCGTCGTCGTCGGACTGTTTATCGGATTCCTGTGTCGTGGACGTTTGTTATTGCTGGTCATCATTGGCGTGTTGCCGATTGTGGTCGTCACCTACTCGTCTGACCTTCTATCGGTTGTCTCAGGGGCGCTGTGTTTCGGTTTCGGGTGGCTGGCGGCTAGGTCGAGCCAAGTACTGACGAGTCGCAGAACTAGGGCGCAGATCACTTCCGAGTCGGGTAACTGTTGATAAATTCCCTTAGCACAAGGGGCGTTTTTCCTTCGCCACCTTCAGCCCTGAGATGGCGGTATGTAGTAGTTCGCCTGCCAGGTGTCACCGTTCCCGGTCGCGCGAAACCGGCTCGCCGGTCAACTGTGCTGCCGCCCCGGGTGGGGCGGCAGGAAAATAGCCCGGCAGTTTACTGCCGGGTACGAGTGCGATTTTGGTTGCGAGCCCCGTGGGGGCGACTGAGGTCGAGCGGGGTTTCAAACCCCGCGATACCTCAGCCGTCCCTACGGGACTTCTGTCGTGAACGCAATGCGTACCCGCCAGTGAACTGGCGGGCTACTCTCATTCTGCGCCTGACGGCGCGTGTCCTCGCCTAAGCGGGATGGGTGTCGGGACTGGCGTCCCTCCGCTGGACTGCATCTGTGCTGCCCACATCACGAAGGTCCCTCGGTCATCCCTAAAGGGATTCCCTCGGGATGACAAGAAATGGCGGGTTGGCGCGGGCGCAATGAGCTCAGCGCTCGCGGTCGCGCGCGGGCTCGCCGCTCAGCTCGCGTACCTTCTCCTTCAACACGCGCACGTCGCGCATCAGGTCCTGGATCTCGGCATCCACCGGGTCCTCGACCTTCTTGGGGTCGTCGATGACCACGCGCTTGCCGTCCTGCAGCACCACGTGTCCAGGCACGCCGACCACGGTGGAGTTGTCGGGCACATCGCGCAGCACCACCGAGCCAGCGCCCACCCGGCAGTTCTCGCCGATGGTGATGTTGCCCAGGATGCGGGCGCCGGCCCCGACGAAGACGTTGTTCATCAGCGTGGGATGGCGCTTGCCCCTCTCCTTGCCGGTGCCGCCCAGGGTGACGCCCTGGTAGAGAGTGACATCGTCGCCCACGATGGCGGTCTCGCCGATCACCACCCCCATGCCGTGGTCGATGAACACGCGCCGCCCGATCTCCGCCCCGGGATGGATCTCGATACCGGTCCAGAAGCGCGAGACCTGCGACAGGAAGCGGGCCAGCCAGCGCAGCCCGTGCACCCACAGCCAGTGCTCCAGGTGGTGCGACCAGAGCGCGTAGAGTCCGGGATAGCAGGTCAGGACCTCGACGTAGGAGCGCGCCGCCGGGTCGCGCTCGAATACGGAGCGGATGTCTTCGCGAACAGCACGCAAGAAGCCGATCATGACACCGCCGCTGCTTCCATCTGCAGCGCCTCCTGCCGCAGCGCGTCGAAGAGCACGCTGGTGAGGTAGCGCTCGCCGAAATCCGGCACCACCACCACGATCAGCTTGCCCGCGCTCTCCGGGCGCTGGGCCACACGGACTGCCGCCGAAACCGCGGCCCCCGACGAGATACCCACAAGGAGCCCTTCTTCTTTGGCTAGACGCCGCGCCATCTCGATGGATTCATCATTGGTGACGGTGACGATCTCGTCGATGTAATCGCGGCGCAGGATGTCGGGCACGAAGCCGGCGCCGATGCCCTGGATCTTGTGGGGCGAGGGCTGTCCGCCGGAGAGCACTGCGCTGTCCACCGGCTCGACCGCGATCGCCCGAAACGACGCTTTCTTCGGCTTGATGTACTGGCAGACGCCGGTGAGGGTCCCGCCGGTGCCGATACCGGAGACCAGGATGTCGACCGCGCCGTCGGTGTCGGCCCAGATCTCGGGGCCGGTGGTCTCGAAGTGGATCTTGGGGTTCGACGCGTTGCCGAATTGGTCGAGGATGACTGCGTTCGGCGTGGTCTTCTCAATCTCCTGGGCCTTGGCGATGGCGGCTTTCATGCCCTTGGGGCCGGGGGTGAGCACGATCTCCGCGCCCATAGCGCGCAGCAGCACCCGCCGCTCCAGGCTCATGGTGTCGGGCATGGTCAGGATGAGGCGGTAACCGCGCACCGCGGCCACGAACGCCAGCGCGATGCCGGTGTTGCCGCTGGTGGGCTCCACCAGCACCGTCTTGCCCGGGGTGATGCGGCCGGAGCGCTCGGCGTCCTCGATCATGCTGACGCCGATGCGGTCCTTCACGCTGTTGCAGGGGTTGAAGCTCTCCAGCTTGGCCAGCACCCGCCCGCTACAGTCCCCGGTCACCCGGTTCAGTTGCACGAGCGGGGTGCGTCCGATGAGCTGGGTGACGTCGCGGGCGATGCGCATAGCGGGCCTCCGGCGCGGTTTTCTTCCGGCCAGAATACGCTACCGGATGGGTGAACGTCCTGATGTGACCGAGGTCACACCGGGCTACAGTTGCCCCGCCTCCAGCGCCTCGCCGCTCTTCCAGTTGGCCTTGAACTGGCGCGACACGGCGGCAGCATCCTCTTCGCGGCCCTGCGCCTTGAGGGCGTGCATTAGCCCGAAGAGGGAGCGCGGGTTGCGCGGATGCTGCTCCAAGTCCTGGCGGAAGACTTTCTCCGACTCCGCCGCCTGTCCGGCCTGTAACAGCACAGCGCCCAGGGTCTCGCGTACCGGCGCGATCCAGTCCGGAGGCTCGGTGTAATCCATGCTGTCTTCCAGCGCGACGGCTTCGCGCAGGTGCGCGGCGGCCGCGCGGTAGTCCTTCTTCTGCTCGGCGATGCGGGCCTCGATCATGTGAGCGGCGATCTTGGGCATCTTGCCCGCATTTTCCGGCCCTACCGAATTGGTGGGAATCTTCGCCATCTCCGGGGCCGCCTTGCTCAGGCCCTCCAGCTCCGCGCGCGCTTTGGCGTCGTTCCCTTGCGCCGCGAACGCCATGCCGCGCGCGTAGTGCCACATGCCGGTGGTGACCGGCAGGCTGGCGTCGGGCTGCGCCAGCTTCAGGATCCCGTCCCAGCGCCGGAAGCGCACCATGATCTGCAGCGGCACTGCGTTGAAGCCGTCGAGCATCGGCATCTGCTTCAGGTGCGGGGCCACGTGCTCCTGGATGCGCTTCGAGGCCGCCATCGCCTCATCGTATTTCCCCATGATCGCGCTGGAGACGGCGATGAAGTGCAGGTTGTGGGTGTAGTACATCATCGGGTAGATGCCGGCCTGCTGGTGGGATTGGCGGAAGAACGCCTCGTCGGCGGCCGCCGCCTTCTTGTTGGTCTCGGCCGAGGCTTCCTGGAAGCCGGTGCGGATGTAGATGTGCGCCGGCATGTGCACCAGGTGTCCGGCGCCCGGCGCCAGGTCGGCCAGCCGGCCCGCGCTCGCCATCGCGCGCTCGGGGCTGCGCGACGCTTCCACCGCGTGGATGTAGAAGTGATTGGCACCGATGTGCTCGGGGTCGCGCCGCAGCACCGATTCCAACGTGGCGATGCACTCCTCCGTTCCGGGCGCGGGCGTGCCGTCGGGGTTCCACAGCTTCCAGGGACGCAGGTTCATCAGGCTCTCCGCGAACAGCGTGGCCACGTCGAGGTCGTCGGGATAACGCTTCACCAACTCGCGCATGGCGTTGCTGAAATCCACCGCCAGCGGCATCAGGTTGCCCTTCAAATCGTTGGTATAGCGGCGGGCGAGCGCCTCGATGTAGGCGCGTTCGTTGGCGGGGCCGCCCTTCGATAGCTCCAGCGCTTTCTGGATGGCGTGGTACGCCTGCAGTTCGCGTTGCTCGTCCACCGGCAGGTTGTAATTTGGGCCCACGGCGTAGGCGATGCCCCACTGCGCCATGGCCATCTTGGGGTCGAGTTCGGCGGCGCGCTGGAATGACTTCAGCGCCTCATCATGATTGAAGCCCCACAGGAAGTTCATCCCCTGGTCGA
>DATKKJ010000184.1 GCA_035543055.1 Terriglobales bacterium
TCGGCCTGTCCGGACAGTTCGCCTCCTGGGCCGCGCGGATCCTGGGCCTCGACAAGCGCATCATCCTGGTCGCCGAAGACGCCGACCAGTTGCGCGAGTCGCAGATGCGACTGGCCCGGGTGGGCGTCGAGAAAGTGGACGCCTGCCTGGAAGGCGGGGTCTCCGGCTGGGTCGAGAGCGGCTACGAGTTGGACTACATCCCGCAGATCTCGGTGCAGGAGTTCGCGGAGCTGCTGGCGAAAGAGAAGAGCGGGATCGCAGTGCTCGACGTGCGCGAGCCGGGCGAAGTCGCAACCGGCGCCCTGGAGAATTCAGTGCGCATCCCGCTGGGACAATTGAGCGCCCGGACCCAGGAGCTCGATCGCAAGAGCCTTCTCGTCGTGCATTGCAAGGGCGGATATCGCAGCTCGATCGCCACCAGCATCCTGCGCCGCGACGGGCTCCGCGACATCGCCAATCTCACCGGTGGCTTCGACGCCTGGAAGGCCGCGGGACACTAGGCCAGCGCGTCGAATTTCTGCGGCCATGCGCATAAAATATTTTGCCCGGGGGTGAACCATGCGTTTCCGCTGTTGCCTCGTACTCGCCGTCAGTCTCGCTCTGCTCTCGCTTCCCGTCCGCGCCGACGACCAGCACAGCCACGCCCACTTCGGTGACATGGGACAGGTAGGCACCGTCCACTTCCCGACCACCTGTTCCGCCAAAGTGCAACCACAATTTGAGCGGGCCGTGGCCACGCTCCACTCGTTCTGGTACGAGGAAGCGGGCAAAGCGTTCCAGGCCATCGCAGAGCAGGACCCAAAGTGCAGCATGGCCTACTGGGGCTACGCCATGAGCCTGTGGCACCCGCTGTGGCCGGGATTTCCCGACGCCGAGACGCTCAAGAAGGGGCTAGCCGCGATCGCACAGGGAGAGTCCATCGCCGGCAAGACTGACCGGGAGCGTGACTACCTGGCCGCTATCGGCGCGTTCTACAAGGATTCCGACAAGCTCAACCACTACGCGCGGGCCCAGGCCTATGAGAAAGCCATGCAGCAGGTGGCCGAGCGCTACCCCGACGATCGCGAAGCCTCCATCTTCTACGCGCTCGCCCTGCTGGCCACGGCTCCGCCCACCGACAAGACGTACGCCAACGCCAGGAAAGCCGGCGCCATCCTGGAGAAGGTGTTCGCCGAGCAGCCCAAGCATCCGGGCGTGGCCCACTACATCATCCACAGCTACGACAATCCGGTGCTGGCCGAGCGTGCTCTGAATGCGGCCCGCAGCTACGCCCAGATCGCGCCCGCCGTCCCGCACGCGCAGCACATGCCGTCGCACATCTTCATCCGGCTGGGACTTTGGCAGGAGGCCATCGCGTCCAATCGTGCCTCGGCGGCCGCGGCCCGCGACTACGAGATCAAGACCCACATGGAAGGGGCCTGGGACCAGCGCCTTCACGCCATGGACTACATGACCTACGCGTACCTGCAGAGCGGACAGGAAGGCGACGCTCGCCGGGTGATGGAAGAGGCCGCGGCACTCACGCCCGCCACCCCGGGGGCCTTGGTCGCTGCCTACGCGCTCGCCGCCATTCCCGCCCGCTTCGCCGTCGAGCGCCGGCAATGGAAGGATGCGGCCGCCCTGACTCCGCGTCCGAACACTCTCCCGGCCGCGGAGGCCATCACCTGGTGGGCCCGGGCCCTGGGCTCGGCGCGCCTCGGCGATGTGGCCGCGGCGCAGAAGGATGTCGCGCAGCTCCAGCTGTTGAAGAGCAAGCTCGAGGCCAGCTCCGACCCCGGCGCGAAGTACTGGACAGGGCAGGTGGAGGTGCAGCGTCTCTCCGCAGCCGCATGGCTGGCGCACGCCCAAGGACAGGATGACGAAGCCCTGCGGCTGATGCGCTCCGCCGCCGACATGGAGGATGCGACAGAGAAGCATCCGGTCACGCCAGGGCCGGTGCAACCCGCCCGCGAGCTGCTGGCCGACCTGCTGCTGGAGACCAAACAGCCGGCGCTGGCGCTCGCGGAGTACCAGACTGCGCTGAAGTCGGCCCCCAACCGTTTCCACTCCGTCTACGGTGCGGCCCAAGCTGCCGAGTCCGCCAAGCAGCCCGAAGTCGCGAAGAGCTACTACGCGACGTTGGTCAAGATCTGTTCGCAGTGCCGCCCCGACGATCCGAGCCTGCGACGCGCGCAACAGTTCCTGGCCGTGCGCTAGAGCGCTGCAATTTCCGGGCCGCTCGTGCTAGAAAAGCGCGAGCGGCTCTCGCATCCAGGAGCTCCGATGATCCTTCGCCTCTGGCATGGCTACACGGCGCCGCAGAACGCGGACGCCTACGAACGCTTGTTGCGCACCCAGATCCTCCCCGGCATCCATCGCGTGAAGGGCTACCAGGGAGCCTACCTGCTGCGGCGGGGCCTGAACGCCGAGGTGGAATTCATCACGCTCACTCTCTGGGATTCCATGGACGCGATCCGGGAGTTCGCCGGCGGCGACCACGCGGTGGTCCCACCCGAGGCGCGGATGCTCTTGTCGCGCTTTGACGAGCACTCCGTGCATTACGACGCCACCTGGTGTCCGTAGCGCTGCAGCCAGAACTCACATCGGCGTGTGCTCCGCATCACCGACGCGAGTGAGGGCCTGCGGCAGACTCGAAGGTGATGGCAGGCGATCGAGCGGCAAAGCCCAAGCGCTATGAGGAGATGCGGCGTTACCCGCGAGTGAAGTCGGATCTCCGGGTGCGCGTCTTCGTCCCGCCCAAGAATCCGACCGCCGACTCCTTCGGCCGCGGGTATGACCTCAGCGAATCGGGCATGGCCATCTATGTCCCGCTGGAACTCGCGGTCGGGCAGCAGGTGCTGGTGGTGCTGGAGGTGCCGCAGTACCGGGTCCGGCTGGGACTGACGGCGACGGTACGGAATGCGGACGGCTACCGTTACGGGGTCGAGTTCGGCGCCCTCAGTAACACCGAGCGCAAGGAACTGAAGCGGGCGCTCGAGAGCCTGGCCGCGATCACCAATCCCGCCGCCTGAGAGGTTCGCATGGTGCTCATCCGGCCGGCGGAACTGAGGGACCTTGACGCCGCCGCCGCCATCTGCCGGCGCGTGCTGGCGGAGAAGCTCCCCTACAACTACGAGCTGAACATCGGGACCGAGGGCTGCTTGAACCTGGTGGCCGAGGACGAGGGCCGCGTGGTCGGATACCTTTCCATGCTGGTGAAGCGCTGGGACCCGAACGGACGCCACCTATGGCAGCGCCTCGCACCGTACATCGCCTTTGTGGGTGTGCTGCCGGAGCGGCAGCGGCAGGGAATCGGCGCAGCCTTGTTGCAGGAAGCCATCCGCGAGGCCGCACGCCGCTGTCCAAGCGAGACCGGCCTGTTCCTGGAACATGCGCCTCGAAACATCGCCAGCCGGCTCTATCAGCGGGTAGGTTTTCGGAGCCTCTCCGCCGAAGAGGTGCGGCAACTGTCGGGCCTCGACATCAGCACTCCGGTCATGTATTTCCCGCTGCATACGATCAGTGCCGCGGCATCCTAGCGCGACCGCTGGATCACCCTCAGCCATCCTGCATCGTTATAGCTGCCATAAATAAAATTTTTCGGGAAATTTGCGATGAGCTGCAGAAAAACTATGCGTTGGACTGCGAGGAAGCGAGCGGCTAATTTCGCATCGCTGGTCGGGAAGTCGCGATGCACTTGGGGAGTGACATCGCCGGGGGTGAAAGTGAGCCACAGAGATGAAGCTGTGCCGCATGGCGGTTCTTGCAGTGCTGGCGGTAGTGCTTGTATTCGGCGGTGTCGAGCTCAATGCGCAACCACTCGGAGCGGATCCGGAGATGGAGAAGGCCGACCTGCTGCTGCGCCTGGCCGCGTTGGAGAAAGAGGTCGCGCAATTGCGACTGGCGTTAGCCACGGTTAACGCACCACATTCGGAACCGGGCACGGAACCGGCCGCGCCCGCAGCGACGCCCGCCGCGGCCAGTGCGGTCACCACTCCCGTCGAGTCCACGGCCCATCCGGTCACCATCTCCGGCCTGCTCGGTTCGACGACGCTGAGCGGCTTCGTGGACCTCAACTACGGCTTCAACTTCAATCAGCCGGCCAGTCGGACCACGGGCCTGAGATCATTCGACGCGCCGGCGAACCAATTCGCCCTGAACATGGTCGAGCTGGTGGCCGATAAGCCGGCGGAGACGGCGAGCCGCTTCGGCTATCACGTCGCGCTGGGCTTCGGCAACGCCATGAATGCCGTCAATGCCAGCGATCCCGGCGGCCTGGGCTTCGCACAGTACCTCAAGGAAGCCTACCTCTCTTATATGGTTCCGGTCGGCAGCGGCCTGACCTTCGACTTCGGCAAGTTCGTCACCCCGCACGGCGCCGAGGTCATCGAGAGCAAGGACAATTGGAACTATTCGCGCGGCCTGCTGTTCTCCTGGGCGATCCCCTATTACCACTTCGGGGCCCGCGCCAAGTACGCCTTCAACAGCAAGTACGCGATCACCGGCTACCTGGTGAACGGCTGGAACAACGTGCTCGACAACAACACCGGCAAGACCCTGGGCGTGAGCTTCGCCTGGACGCCGAGCAAGAAGTTCGGCATCACCCAGAACTACATGGCTGGCCCGGAGGGTCTCAACACGAACTCCCACTGGCGCCAGCTCAGCGACACGGTCGTGACCTTTACGCCGTCCAGCCGCCTTTCCCTGATGCTCAACTACGACTACGGCCGCGGCGACTACCTGCCCTTGGGCACGCGACCGGTCTTTTGGACCGGTGTAGGCGGCTACGTGCGCTATGCGTTCGATTCCAGGTACGCCGTTGCCACCCGGTACGAGTATTACGACGACCACGACGGGTTCACCACCGGAACGCCGCAGCACCTGCACGAGGTCACCCAGACGGTCGAGCGGCTCATCGGCAAGGGCCTGATCACGCGGCTGGAGTTGCGCCACGATAGCTCCACCGCTCCCGTGTTCATGAAAGGCACAGTACCGGTCTCCCGGCAGACCACGCTGGCCGCCGGGATGATCTACCAGTTCACCACCCATCAGGAATGACCATGATGGCCATGACTGAGAGCGATTACGAAGGATCGGCGAACCGCGGCGCCGATGTCATGCGGGTCAGCTTGGGCAGAAACCCAAAACCCCAAGACCAGCGAAGCCCAGGCTGTACCCGCTGTCAACCTCTCAAGGGAACAACGCGAACGCAATGATCGACAAGGAGAGCTAGAGATGGCTGCGAATCGGCAACAAGGGACTTACCTGGGAGTATTCCTGCTGGGATTCACGCTGCTGCCCGCGGGCCTGGTGGTGCGGCCGAACCATCCGGGCATCGGCATCGCCGTGGCAGTGGTCGGGCTGGGGCTGATCATTCAGGCGTTTCTCGGCACTCACCGCATCAAGCACCTCGAGTTCACAAACCAAGGATGACCAGGAGATGAATATGAAGATCCTCGCCATCGTCGTCGCCGTGTTGGGGTGGCTGCTCCCGATTCTCGGGCTGGTATTGACCGCCTCCAACCCGGTCCGGCTGACGCTCTGCGTGCTGGGCATTGGCCTCTGCAGCCTTGCCGTTCTCGGCATGCTCAACCCGGCGTACGTGAAGCACGCCATATGGAAGGCCTAAAGCTGGATCCTACGCTTCAGGAGGAAAGGGAATGAGATCAGTCGCACGCGCGCCAATGCTTGCAGGCATGCTGCTGCTCTGTGGGCTCGCCCTAGGCGCAGAAGCTCCGGCGCCCGCAGCACCTCAAGGCTCGAACGCTTCGTCCTTGAGCGGATCGACGGTCGTCAAAGACGTGGCGACTCCCACGGCCGAGGAACTCGCCAAAGGCGACCCGGCCGGGGACAAGACGGGGACCGCAACCGATGTCGCCGTGGCCGATCCGAAAGCCGGCCTCACGCTGGCCGATCTTGCCAACCAGGCAGGCCAGAACAAGATCGCGATCAACTTCACCTGGACCCTGATCGCAGGGTTCCTGGTCATGTTCATGCAGGCCGGGTTCGCCCTGGTGGAGACCGGTCTGTGCCGGGCCAAGAACGCCAATCACACCATGATGATGAATTTCATGGTGTACGGCTTTGGCCTGTTCGCCTATTGGGTGTGCGGATTTGCCATCCAGATGGGCGGCGTCGGAGGCGTGGCCAATCTCGGCGGCACCGCGCCGCTCAGTCACGAATTCACCATCCATGCATTCGGGAAACCCTGGGGCCTGTTCGGAACCAGCGGCTTCTTCCTGAGCGGGGCCACTTACGACGTAGGCGTCATGGCGATGTTCCTCTTCCAGATGGTGTTCATGGATACGGCGCTGACCATCGTGACCGGGTCGGCAGCCGAGCGCTGGAAGTTCGCCGCATTCGCCTTCTGCTCGCTCCTGATGGGCGCGTTCACCTACCCGCTGTTCGCCAACTGGGCCTGGGGCGGCGGGTGGCTTTCGCAGTTGGGGGTGAATTTCGGCCTGGGACACGGCTATGTGGACTTCGCCGGGTCTGGCGTGGTGCATGCCGTGGGCGGCCTGACAGCATTGGCCGCGGCCATTCTGATCGGACCTCGCATCGGCAAGTACAACCGCGACGGAACACCCAATGCCATGCCCGGGCACGATATGGTGATCGTGCTCGCCGGATGCTTCATCCTTGCGTTCGGCTGGTTCGGTTTCAATCCCGGCAGCACGCTGGGCGCATCCGGGGCCGGCAATCTGCGCATCGCGTCGGTTGCGGTCAACACCATGCTGGCGGGATGCACCGGGTCCTTCGGCGCCATCCTGTACATGTGGATCCGCTACGGCAAGCCGGACGCTTCCATGGTAGGCAACGGGCTGCTGGCCGGGTTGGTGGCGATCACAGCTCCGTCCGGTTTCGTCAACACGATCGGGGCGGCGGTCATCGGCCTCGTCGCTGGAGTGCTGGTTTGCCTGAGCTGTGAATACTTCGAGCGTGTGGCGAAGGTCGATGACCCCGTGGGCGCGATCTCCGTGCACGGAGTGAACGGCTTGTGGGGCGTGACCTCGGTCGGGTTGTTTGCCGACGGCACCTCGAACTACGGGGGAGGGTGGAATGGGGTCAACGGTTCGGTCCGCGGCCTGTTCTACGGAGATCCCGGACAGCTCATCGCGCAGCTCATTGGCGTGGCCACGCTGCTCGGCTTCGTCTTCAGTCTCTCTTACGCCTTCAATGTGCTGGTGGATTGGCTGGTCGGACAACGTGTCTCGGCTGAAACCGAACTGGAGGGGCTCGACATTCCCGAGATGGGTTCTCTGGGCTACCCCGAGTTCGTGCTGAAGATGCAACGCACTGTCCCGACGGCCAGCAACGAGACGGCCCCAGCGTATGGCGCAGCGCCTGTCGTCGCACCCTCCTTTGGAGCCGGAGATTGACGGTGCAGGGCGCCGGAGCGCGGGGAGGGACGCGCTCCGGCGGTTTCAGCCGGAGGTAGACAGCAACCCAGGAGGCAGTGATGGTAAAGATCGAAGCGATCATTCAGACGTCCAGGTTCGAAGCGGTGAAAGAGGGACTTCATCAGCTCGGCGTCGAGGGGATGACCGTCTCCGAAGTCCGCGGCCATGGCCGCCAGAAAGGACACACGGAGAGTTACCGCGGGCGCGAGTACAGCATCGACCTCATTCCCAAGATCAAGATCGAGATGGTGCTCCCGGAGAGTCTGGTCGATCCAGCGGTGCAGAGCATCATCCAGACCGCGCGGAGCGGCAAGATCGGCGATGGAAAGATCTTCCTCTCCAAAGTGGACGAAGCCATCCGGATCCGCAACGAAGAACGCGGCGCCGCTGCTCTCTAAAGGTCCGAGGAGACGATGCCACCGAACACTCTAGCGAGAACCTTGAACTTCCGCGCCTTGTCCCGGAATGACTGCGAAGGCCATGTTCTTTCGGGGCCGGACCCGCTCCAGGAAGGACTGAAGCAACTCGGCATGGGGGAGCCGGCCCGTGCCCTGGTGTACTTCCAGCGGGCGCTGGAGGACGCACCCCATGATCCCGACGCACATGTCGGCATCGGCGTAGCCTATGCGCTCACCAGCCAGATCTACCCGGCGATCGATCATCTGACCTGTGCCGCTCAGCTCGAGCCGCAGAACTTCCATGCCCACCTCAAGCTGGCGCAGCTCTACTTCAAGCTGAGGGTCCCGCAGAAGGGTTACGAGGCCGCCGATCGCGCCCTGGGCTGTGCGACCACGATGGAGGAGCGCGCTGTCCTTGCGCGGTTGCTGAAGGAGGAGCGGCAACGGGAGCGCGAAGGCATCAGCCGGCCCTGGTTTAACAAACGGTTCGGTGGGTTCGGGATATGGCTCGCCGCTGCGGGGACCCTGGCGCTGCTGGTGCTTGTGATGTGCGTCCACTGATCCCTGGAATGTTCTGCCGGAGGTTACAGAAACACTCATGCGCGACTGCTTCAGCGCCCTGAAGGATGACCCCGCGACACTGGCCTTCGCGGTGTTCATCGGGGGCGTGCTGATCCTGCGCTTCGCTGCACCACCAGTACCGGTGCTGCTCGGCTGCGCCGCAGCAGTGTTGAGCAACGCTTGGCTGAAGGCCATGCACAGGAAGCGCTCAACGGAGAAATAGTGGACACTTCGCTCCAGTGCTTCCTGTTCCTTGCCATCGTCCTCTTGCTTGCAAAAGCCATGGGCCATGTGGGCGCGCGGGTCGGCCTTCCTCTGGTTCTGGGTGAACTCGCCGCCGGTATCGTGCTGGGCCCCAGCGTCCTGAACCTGTGGCATCTTTCCTGGTTTTCCCCGCAGGACGCCGGCTCTCCCTCCGTTCCCGCTGTTTTCCAGGTGCTGGCCCAGTTGGGGATGGTGGTGCTCATGTTTCTTGCCGGACTGGAAACCGACGTCAAGCTCCTGCGGTCCAGCCTGGCGCCTGCGTTCTGGGCAGCGGCGGGCGGCGTGGTGCTACCCATGGTGGGCGGGATGCTGGTCTCACGCATGGCGGGCCTGGCATGGGCCGAGGCCATATTCATCGGCACCATCCTGACCGCTACCAGCGTGACCATCACGGCCCAGACGCTGATCAACCTCGGACGCCTGCGCTCGCGGACAGGCTCCACCATCCTGGGAGCGGCGGTGATTGACGACGTGCTCGGCCTCATCGTCCTTTCCATCGTGATCGCGATCGAGGCTCCGGCCGGTCGCTTGTCTACTGCGTCAGCCGGTGCCGCCTTTCCCATCGCCCGCATGCTGCTCTTCCTGGTTCTTGCCTTCGCACTCGGCCCGCGAGTGATGCGGGCAGTCTTAACGCGCGCCGAAGGCTCGACCGCCGACACGTGCAGCGCCGCGGCGGCTCTTGCCGTGTCGTTCCTGTTTGCTTTTTTCGCCGTTTATCTTGGGGGTATGGCAGCGATCACCGGATCGTTTCTGGCGGGTGCGTTCGCCGCGGCGGCCCCCGCACGCCAACGCATCATTGGAGCTGTCCGCGCCATCTGCAATGACTTTCTTGGCCCGATATTCTTCGTCTCCATCGGCCTGCAGATCGACGCCTGGGACGTCGGGGGGCGCATCCGGCTCTTCCTGGCTCTGTTTCTTGTGGCCGTCCTGGGCAAGGTCCTGGGGTGCGCCGCCGGTACACTTGCTGCTGGAATCGGCGCGCGCGAGGCGTTCAGCGTAGGAGTGGGCATGATCCCGCGCGGGGAAGTCGGCCTGATGACCGCCAGTATCGGCTTTGCCGCAGGCCTGATTTCGCACGGCCTGTACGTGCAGGTGGTCATCCTGGTGCTCGCGACGAGCTTGGTCACGCCCGCCTTATTGCCCTTTTTCTTCCCGAGAAGCAGCGCCGGGGACGATGTTGCACTGGCTGCAGTTCCCGTCGAGTCCGTGACTCCAAGAGAGATCGTTTCGCCGCTCTAGGTCGTTCGACCGCCGCATCTCCGGCCGGAGCGGCACCTCACCTGTAGCGGTGACTGGCATCACTGCCGGCGGGCGCCACAGCAGGCACAGTTAGGGGAGCAAAGCAGCGAAAAGATACTGCCTCGCTCCCAGTGCAGCAGCTGGAGACGCTGCTGTCGTCCGATCCTCCGAATCTCTTCATCATGCGCGAGCCCGCGGGCTCCAGGGAGGCCTCATGAACGACCTTTACACCTGCAACTGCGGCAATCAGACATGGGAGATCTTCGAGAACGGGGTGCGCTGCATCGCCTGCCAGACCGAGTACGTTGTGCAGCACATGCCGGTCAAGGAGTTCAACCACATGGTCACCGAGGAGTTGGAAGACGCTCTGGAAGTGTGACCCACAGGTTGTAGTGCGCGGAGGGCGAGCGGCCCCACGACCGCTCGCCTTTCATCTTTTCCCGGAGAGCCGCGGCGGAGGGGCGGCCAAAGGCCTACAATGGAAGCAGACATGCTGCCCCCGAATCCGGTAACCAAAGGGTCGGGAACGGCATCTTACCCAGAGAGGGGCGAAACAGCTTTCCGCGTATGAAGAAGGATCTTTGCCGCGTCGCGCTGTCCTTGGTGCTGGCCGTGTCCGTGGGGGCGTTCGGCCAGTCGAAGAATGAGAAGCCGGCCGAAGAGAAAAGCGAAAAACCGACCGTCCCGCTGTCCACGCTGAACAACATCGACGCCATCGGCAACCGCAACGTGGGTTGCGACCGCGGCATCGGCAACTGGGTCTCGCTGGAGAAACAGACCGCCATGGGCGCCCAGTACGCCCACCAGGTGGACCAGTCTTCCCGCCTGATCAAGGACCCGGTGGTCACCGAGTACGTCAACCGGGTAGGGCAGAACCTGGTGCGCAACTCCGACTCCAAGGTGCCGTTCACCATCAAGGTCATCGACGACGATTCGATCAACGCTTTTGCCCTGCCCGGTGGATTCTTCTACGTGAACACCGGGGTGGTCCTCTCCGCCGACAACGAGTCCGAGATGGCCGGGGTGATGGCCCACGAGATCGCGCATGTGGCCGCCTGCCACGCCGCCCGCCAGATGACGCGCGGCAATCTGGCAAGCATTGCGGCCCTGGCGCCGATGATCTTGCTCGGCGGCTGGGCGGGCTTCGGAGTGGGGCAAGCAGCCAACATCGCGCTCCCGGCCACCTTCATGAAGTTCAGCCGTGGTTTCGAGGCGGAAGCCGACTACCTGGGCACTGAGTACCTTTACAAGGCCGGCTACGATCCCAACGGGCTCATCAGTTTCTTTGAGAAAGTCGAGGCCCTGGAGAAGAAGAAACCGGGGTTCCTGAACCGGGCGTTCGCCGACCATCCCCAGACCCCGGACCGGCTGGAGAGGACGCAGCAAGAGATTGCCACCATCCTGCCTCCCAAGCCGGAGTATGTCGTCGATACCTCAGACTTCCAGCAGGTGAAGGCGCGGCTGGCGCTCATCCAGAACAAGCACACGCCTAAGGACAGCGATCAGCACAAGCCTGAGTTGCGGCGCACTCAGCAGACCGGCAACAAGCCCGAGGACGACGACCGGCCTACCCTGCACCGGGCCAATTAGCCCGAGTCCCAGCGCTCCACTTGACCGGCATGATTCAATGTCCTTCGCATGCCCAACCCCGACTGGAACAAGCGCGCCGCACGCGCCCGTGAGCTGATCTCGGAAACCCCCGCCGCCGCGGAGCTGCTGCGCTTCTACGCTCCCGTACTGGATTTCCAGGGGCGCCTGTACAGCGCGGTGTCGCATACCGCGGCGGATGCGCAGCGCTCCTTACGCGCGCAGCTCGACCCCGGCCTGCTGGTTCCGCTGTTTCCTGAGCTGCTGGCGGTCGTCGAGGCCCATGGTACGGCGCAGCTCCGCGAGGCCGCCGGTGGGCTCCGCCGACTGGGGGAACCGAGCTGGCGGGAGCTGCTGCTCGACTATCTCGGCGGACAGCAAGAAGACAAAGGTCCTGCCCAGTTCTTCGTTCGGGCCTGCGTCGAGCCCTATGCCGAGCATCTGGCCTCGCAGTTTGGCGCCCGCCCGCCCCACACCACCTCCTCCTGCCCGGCTTGCGCCGGGA
>DATKKJ010000185.1 GCA_035543055.1 Terriglobales bacterium
TTCCTGTGCGCGGCGGCCTGCCCCTCCAACTGCATCTACATCGAAGCGGCGGAGAACACGGCGGAGCGCCGGGTCTCGGGCGCCGAGCGCTACGCCAAGGTCTACAACATCGACTACAACCGCTGCATCTTCTGCGGCTACTGCGTGGAGGCTTGCCCGACCGACGCCATCACCCACGGGCACGCGTTCGAGATCGCCACGCTGAATGCCAGCAGCCTGGTGTTCCGGAAAGAGCAGCTGCTGGCTGCCGAGCTGGCGGAGCAGGGCGAGAATGCGCGCTTCCCGGCGTCGCTGCCGCCCGGAGTGAACCGGCCTTTCGAGCAATCCAAAACCATTTAACCGCCGAGATCGCCGAGACCGCCGAGGTCTTTACTTCCCTATTCCCAAGAATCTCGGCGTTCCGGGCGTGCTCGGCGGTGAAAAGAGAACTGGTATCCTTAAGAGAATGGGCGAATTCCTCAAGACCGTGCAGGAGCGCGTCGTCATCTACGACGGCGCCATGGGCACCAACATCCAGTTGCGGCAGCCCAGCCTGGACGATTTCCGGGGCAAGGAGGGCTGCAACGAGATCCTGGTGCTGAGCCGCCCGGACATCATCCAGGACATCCACGCGTCGTTCTTCAAGGTGGGCTGCGACGTGGTGGAGACCAATAGCTTCGGCGGCACTCGGATCGTGCTGGGCGAGTACGAGCTGCAGGACCAGGTGCGCGAGATCAACGTGGCGGCCGCCAAGCTGGCGCGCGAGGTGGCGAACTCGTTCGACGGTGAGAAGCGGTTCGTGGCCGGGTCCATCGGGCCGGGGACCAAGTCGCCCTCGCTGGGCCAGATCCGCTACGACGCGATGGCGGCCGCGTACCAGGAGCAGGCGCAGGCGCTGATCGAGGGAGGCGTGGACGTGCTGCTGATCGAGACCTGCTTCGACCTGCTGCAATGCAAGGCGGCGATCGCCGGGGTGTTCGACGCCATGAAGGCCGCAGGCAAGCGCTTACCGGTCACAGTTCAAGTAACGCTTGAGACCACAGGGACGATGCTGCTGGGCACCGACATCCTGGCGGCGGAGACGGCGCTGGAGCCCTTCGACATCGACATCATGGGGCTGAACTGCGCCACCGGGCCCAAGGAGATGAACGACGCGGTGCGCCACCTGTGCGCCAGCGCCCCCAAGCACATCTCGGTGCTACCCAATGCCGGGCTGCCGCAGAACGTCGGCGGGCAGGCGGTGTACACGCTGACCCCGCAGGAGCTGGCCGACTACCACAAGCACTTCATCCAGGACTTCGGGGTGCGCATCGTGGGCGGCTGCTGCGGCACCCGGCCGGAGCACCTGAAGGCAGTGGTGGAGGCGTGCCGCACCCTGGAGCCCGCCAGGCGCGACGTGAAGATCACGGCCGCGGCCTCGAGCGCCTACACCTCGGTGCCGCTCGACCTCGACCCCAAGCCGCTGGTGGTGGCGGAGGAGATGAACGCGACCACGCGAGTGGAGCACTTCCGCAACCTGCTGCGGGGGAGCAAATACGACGACATCCTGGGATTGGCCAAGCGGCTGGTGAATGAGGGCTCGCACATGCTCGACCTGTGCTGCGCCATCGTGGGCGAGGACGAGAAAGGCTACATGGGCGCGGTGCTCGACAAGATCGCCACCCGTGTGCCCGCGCCCATCCTGGTGGATTCGACCGAGGCTGACGTCATCGAGGAGGCGCTCAAGCGCATCCCGGGCAAGGCCATCATCAACTCCATCAACCTAGAGGACGGCGAGAAGCGGACCTCGAAGGTGCTGCCCATGGCGAAGCGCTACGGGGCGGCGGTCATCTGCCTGACCATCGACGAGGACGGCATGGCGCTGACCGCCGACAAGAAGGTGGCTATCGCCAAACGCATTCACCAGCTGGCGACCCAGAAGTACGAGATGCGGGGGCAGGACCTGATCTTCGACGCGCTCACGCTGCCCATCTCCACCGGGCAAGAGGAGTACCGCACCGCCGGCATCGAGACGCTGAAGGCGGTGGAGCGCATCAAGAGAGAGTTGCCGGAGTGCCACACCATCCTGGGCGTCTCGAATATCAGCTTCGGGCTGAACGTGTACGCGCGGCGGGTGCTGAACTCGGTCTTCATGCACGAGGCGGTGAACCACGGCCTCGATATGGCCATCGTGAACTACGCCAAGATCTACCCGCTGTACAAGATCCCCGACGCCGAGGTGGAGCTGGCGCGCAAGCTGATCTACCGCGATACCAGCGCCGGCGACCCGCTGCAGGTGTACATGCAGTTTTTCTCCGGCATCGAGAAGAAGCCGGAAGCGGAGGTCCACGCCGAGAAGCTCTCGGTGGAGGACCAGCTGAAGTGGCTGATCATCCACGGGGAGAAGGCGATGGGCGAAGGCGCCGGCCGGCGTGAACTGCCGGTAGTCCTGGAAGACGCGCTCAAGAGTTATACGCCCCTCGATCTGATCAACAACGTCCTTTTGGACGGGATGCGGACGGTGGGCGAGCTGTTCGGGGCGCGCAAGATGCAGCTGCCGTCGGTACTCGACTCCGCCGGGGTGATGAAGACCGCAGTCGCCTACCTGGAGCCGAAGATGGAGAAGGTCGAGGGCTCGCAGAAGGGCACCCTGGTGCTGGCCACGGTGAAGGGCGACGTCCACGACATCGGCAAGAACCTGGTGGACATCATCCTGTCGAACAACGGCTACAAGGTGGTGAACCTGGGCATCAAGCAGCCGGCCGACAACATCATCAAGGCGGCGGTGGAGTCGAAGGCCGACGCTATCGGGCTGAGCGGGCTGCTGGTGAAGTCCACGGTGGAGATGAAATACGTCATCCAGGACCTGGAGCGCCAGAAGCTGGAGTTCCCGGTGATCTGCGGTGGGGCGGCGCTGACCCGCAAGTACGTCGAGGACGACCTGCGGCGCGAGTACTCCAACGCCGTCTTCTATGCCGAGGACGCCTTCGGCGGACTGAGCGTGATGAGCGACCTGTGCTCCGACGACGGCGTTCGTGAGAAGCGCCTGGCTGAGGGCAAGAAAGCCAAGGAATACAAGACGGCTGCGGCAGTCGCCGTCGCCGAGGTCGAGACGGCGCCGGTGCGGTCGAGCGCGGTGCGGGCCGACGTTTTGATCCCCAAGCCGGCGTTCTGGGGCACGCGGGTGAAGAAGGATTACGACCTGCGCGAGGTCTTCCGCTACATCAACGAGACCGCGCTGTTCAAGAACCAGTGGCAGCTGAAGACGGCGTCGCAGGCGGATTACGTGCGGCTGGTCGAGGAGAAATACCGCCCGGTGCTGGAGAAGTTGAAGCAAGAAGTGATCGAGGCCGGGTGGTTTGAGCCGCAGGCGGTGTGGGGCTGGTTCCCGTGCCAGGCGGAGGGGAACCACGTCGTCATCTATGACCCTGAATCCGTTGTAGCCCGCTCGCCCTCGAGCGGGCAGGCCCGGCCGGGGGCGGCCGGGCTACAAGGAGCAAGAGAGATTCAGCGCTTCACGTTCCCGCGACAGCGGGAGGGGCGGCGTCTGTCGATCGCGGATTTCTTTGCCCCCAAATCGAGCGGGCAGGTGGACGTGATCGGGCTGTCGTGCGTGACCATCGGGCCGCGGGCGACCCAGGAGTCGCACAAGCTGTTCGAGGCCGGGGAGTACACCAAGTACCTCTACCTCCATGGCCTGAGCGTTGAGACCGCCGAGGCCCTGGCCGAGCTGCACCACAAGAAGATGCGGGAAGAGCTGGGGATCGCGGGCGAGGACGCGGCCGAGATCCGCGACCTGTTCCACCAGAAGTACCGCGGGTCGCGGTACTCGTTCGGCTATCCGGCGTGTCCCAACCTGGAAGACCAGAGCAAGCTGTTCGCGCTCATCCACCCGGACGAGGCCATCGGAGTGCATTTGACGTCGGCGTATCTCCTCGACCCGGAGCAGAGCACGTCAGCTATCGTCGTGCATCATCCCGACGCGAAGTATTTTGTGGTGTGAGTTTCCCTCGCTGGGCTCGGGATTTCGGCAGCGGGCTCCCGCTCGCCCGTCGGCTCGCTCACGCCCGCTCAGCGCCTCAACTTTTCCGCAGATGCACGCGGACGATCGCGGATCAGCCGTGTAGTTTTAGAAAGGTTTAAGGGGTGGCGGGGCCTTCGGGCTGTAACCGGAGGCTCACCGAGGACATCCTTCGCACAGCCTCTTGGTGTGGGGTGTTCGGATGAGCATGCGCAAAGTCTGCATTTTCCTCGCGGGATTGTTCTTGGCGGTGGGCATTGCTGGCTGTGGCTACGGCTCCAATACCATGATCAGCGGGGCCATCCCCAACGTGACGCAGCTCTCCCCCATGGCGGTGATGCACGGGGCGGCGAGCTTCGGCATGACCGTCAGCGGCAACAATTTCGGCATGGACTCGGTCGTCTTCTTCAACGGCAACGCACTGCAGACGGCTTACGGGAGCGCGGTGCAGGTGACCGCGCAAGTGCCGGCGGCCGACGTGGCCAACAGCGCGATGGTGAACGTGTACGTCCGCAGCGGGAATCAGAACTCGAACATCGTGCTCTTCACGATCCAGTAAGCGAGGTCGCCTAGACAGCTGGTCTTGCTGGTGGGGCAGCGCCTGCACGAGGGCGCAAGGATAAGTTTGGTAGAATCGAAACGACCACTACACGGCCCCGAAATGGGGTTCCTTCCGGCGCGGAGAGGTGCGTGAGTGGTTGAAACGATCCGCCTCGAAAGCGGACATACCTGAAAGGGTATCGGGGGTTCAAATCCCTCCCTCTCCGCCATTCCTCAGCAAGACACGCGTGTCCGAATAGAGGTCCTTCGCGCTATAGCGCTCAGGATTTCGGCAGCGGGCTCCCGCTTCGCTCACGCCCGCTAGACGCCTCAAGTTCAAATCCCTCCCTCTCCGCCATTCCTCAGCAAGATACGCGTGTCCGAATAGAGGTCCTTCGCGCTATAGCGCTCAGGATTGCGGCAGCGGGCTCTCGCTTCGCTCACGCCCGCTAGACGCCTCAAGTTCAAATCCCTCCCTCTCCGAACATCCCTAAGTCTCCAACTGGCCCGCGCGAGGGCGCGCGGGCTACTTTGTGGAAACCCGCTTGTCGCGGAAGAAGGACTGCAGCAGGTCCATGCAGCGGCCGGCGAGGACGCCGGAAGTGACCTCCATACGGTGGTTGAGGGCGGGGTGGTTCAGGACCTGGAGGACGGAGCGGACGGCCCCGGCCTTGGGGTCGTCGGCGCCATAGACCAGGCGACGGAGGCGGGCGTGGACCAGGGCGCCGGAGCACATGGCGCAGGGCTCGATGGTGACGAACATCTGGCAGTCGCCGAGGCGGTGATTGCCGATGGCGTGGCCGGCCTGGCGAAGGGCGACGATCTCGGCGTGGGCGGTGGGGTCGTTGTCGAGCAGATTGCGGTTGCCGCCCCGGCCCACGATGCGGCCGTCGCAGACCACGATGGCGCCGACCGGGACCTCGCCTGCGGCCTGGGCGCGGGTGGCCTCGCGCAAGGCTTCCTCCATCCACAGTTCGTCAGGGGTCATGGGCGGCTCCGCTGGCTGTGTCCATTCTAACCAGCGAGCAACATGGCTGCATGGCGTCCGGATCCCCGGCGGCTCTTTCCTTTTGCGCGGACGGCGGTTTAGACTGTGAGCGGGGGAAGGCCCACCGATGGCAATACCCAAGTTCCTGCGCAAGCTGCTGCTGATCGATCTGCTCAAGGGTCTGTCGCTGACCTTCCGCTACCAGCATCCCAGGGAGATCTACACCGAGCAGTATCCGCTGCAGCGGCCGCTGGTGGCGGAGCGTTATCGCGGGGCGCCGCGGCTGAACGTGAATCCCGACACCAACGAGACCCTGTGCATCGCCTGCGACCTGTGCGCCCTGGCCTGCCCGGAGCACCTGATCGTGGTCTCCAGCGAGCGCAACCCCAATACCAAGCGCAAAGAGCTGACCACCTTCACCTACGACCTGAGCCGCTGCATGTTCTGCGGGCTGTGCGAAGACGCGTGTCCGACCGACTGCCTGGAGCTGACCCAGGACTTCGAGCTGGCCAACTACTCGCGCGAGGGCATGATCTGGAACCGGCAGACGCTGGAGCAGGGGCCGAAGCCGACTGTTTATAGGAAGTAGTCAGGAGTCAGGAGTCGGGAGTCAGGAGTCAGAGGGGCGCTGAGAAGGCGCCCTTTTCGTTTGCCTGAATCAATGGAGAGCCGGGGCGTCCTGCGCCCGGAAGGCGGGATTATAGTGGATGGGAGCGAACGCCATGTATTCCGCGCAGGTCATCGAGCACTTCGAGCGCCCCCGCAACGTCGGGGAGGTGGAAGGGGCGAGCGCGACCGCGGAGGTGGAGAACCCGGCCTGCGGCGACGTCATGCGGCTGAGCCTGCGGGTGGAAGCCGGGAGGATTGCGGAGGCGCGTTTCCGCACCCAGGGGTGCGTGACCGCCATCGCCTGCGGGTCGGCGCTGACGGAGATGCTGGCGGGGAGGACCGTCGCGGAGGCGGACGGCTTGCGGCGCGAAGAGCTGGTGTCAGCGCTGGGCGGGCTGAGCAACGAGACCATGCACGCCAGTCACTTGGCGATGGATGCGCTGCGGGCCGCGCTGCGGAAACTTTCCTATACGGCGTCAGGGCGGTAGATCGTCCAACGCCTTTGTTTCGCCAGCTCAGCCAGGTCGGGATTGGGGTTGATGGCGAAGGGGTGGCGAGCCAGTTCGAGCATGGCGGCGTCGTGGATGGAGTTGCCGAGGACGGCATCGGGGCAAGGGCCGATGCGCTCCCGCACGATGACTGCCTTGCCTTCGTCGGTCGGCACCCGGATGAGCTTGTCGGTGGCGCAGCCGGCTTCGATGGCGACGCAGGCAGCCAGCACGCGGTCCGGAGAAAACCCGAAATGAGGGGCGGCAGCGCGGATCACCCACTCGCTGGTGGAAGAGACCGCCCACAGCTCACAACCGGCGTCCGCCAGGCGGCCGGTCAGGCGCTGCATCTCAGGGAAGATGCGCTGGCGGACCTCGATCTCAAAGAAATGAGCGGCGGCGGCAATGATCTTCTCCTCTGTAATGCCGGCGTGGATGGTGACCATCTCCCCGCACATGGTTTCCTCATCCACGCGTCCGGCCTTGTAGTCGGTGTAGCGGGGCAGCGCCCAATCCGCGACCTCCCTGGGGATGAGAGCCTGCTCGATCTCCCAATAGAAAAAGCCGGCACCCATGTCGCCGTCCCAGAGAGTGCCGTCGCAGTCGAAGACCGCCACTTTGGGCCGGAGACGCAAGACCGAAGCGATGAACTCCTCGGCACGGGCAGAGACCTTGGCGGAGGCGAAGATCACGAGCCGGCCAACCGCTGGTAGTCCTCGGGGGTATCGACGTTGGCGACAACCATGGGGTCGTTGACGGCGAGATAGTGGACGCGGGCCGGCACGGAATGCTCGACGTCGCGGGCAGTGGAGCCGACGGGTGCCTTGAGAAAGGCCTCGATCATCTCCCGCCCGATGACGATGGGATGGCCGTGCTTGCCTTCGAATTCGGGCACCACCGCCCACTTGCCTTCCTCGTAAAGCTCGCGGAAGAGCGCGACCATGGCGCCGACTGTCTCGGAGGCGCAGGGCGGACGGTCCACCAGAGTGACGATGGCGGCATCGCGGCCGCGGTTAAGCACTTCCTGCAAACCGATCTGCAGCGAGCTGAATTGCCCGCGTTCAGGATGGCGGTTGGTCAGCAGCGAGGCGGCGGTGGAATAGACCACCGGCGCGATCGCGTCGGAGTTCTTGCCGCCGACGACCAGGACCAGCTCGGAGAATGGATTGAGCAGCTCGATGGCCGCGGAGAGGAAAGTCTGGGTGCGCGGAGGAGCAGCGACACGGGACAACCCGGCGATATCCGCCGCGGGGTGATAGCTTTCTTCGCGCGCCGGGGGCCAGGGCAGCAGGGCCTTGTCGCGTCCCATGCGGGACGACTCACCGGCGGCCAGGATGACTCCGCAGAAGCTTGGGGATCGGGCCATAAATCTTGTTCAAGCATACAGCAGGGGCAGTTCAGTGCAAGTGTCGTCCGGCTGAAGCCGGACCCTGATCCCCATCGATGAGCTTCATGGCACGCCTGAAGGCGTGCCCCTCCGAAACCAGCCTAGTCCTTGGACTTGGCCTCGCGTTCGAATCTCATCGCGGGGGCAGCGGTTTCAGCCTGGCGGCGGACGGCGATCAGCTCGGCGACGATGGCGACCGCGATCTCTTCGGGGGCGATGGCGCCGATATCGAGGCCGATGGGGGCGTGCACGCGGTCCAGGCTCTCGCGCGAGACGCCCTCTCGCTCCAGCTCCTTGTAGATCTCGATGACCTTGCGCTTGGAGCCGATCATACCGACATAGCGGGCACGGGCGCCGGCCGCCCAGCGCAGGATGCGCATGTCGTCACGATGGCCGCGGGTCACGATGACGATGTAGGAATTCTCGTTGAGCGACAGCTTGGAGCAAGCCTGGTCAAAATCTTCGGCATAGACCTCGCGGGCTTCCGGGAAGCGTTCGCGGTTGGCGTAGGCGTCGCGGTCATCAATGACGGTGACGTCGAAGCCGGCGAGGCGCGCGACCTTGTACAGGTGCAGAGAGACGTGTCCGGCGCCGAAGAGATAGAGCTGGGGAACGGGCATCACCGGCTCCACGAAGACGTCGAGGGTACCACCGCAGACCAGCCCGGAGTCGTACTTGGGATTGTTGTTGAGATTGAAGGTGAGGGTGCGGGGCTTTTCCTGCTCCATGACCTCGCGGGCGGCCTGCCAGACCTCGGCCTCGACGCAGCCGCCGCCGATGGTGCCGACGATGGAGCCGTCGTCGCGCACCAGCATCTTGGCGGTCTCGAAGGAGGGGATGGAGCCGCGCACGTTGACAATGGTGGCCAGCGCCCCGCGACGTCCTTCCCGGCGCAGCTTCACGATCTCTTCGTAGAGGTCCATCCCCAACCATTATCGGGAGTTTGCGGAAGGCCCGTCAAATCAGCGCTGCCACCCTGCACAAAAGAGGCGCAAGGATGGACCAAGCCGCACAGCCGAGGGCGGCTGTGCCACACAAGGTGGGTGGGGCGGCCGGGGTCGGCCGCCCTACGGCAAAGCTGTTTATGTTAGCTTTTACGGTCCATCGTTGAGGAAAGTTCCTTGCAGGAGTGTCGCCATGAAAGCTGTCCGTTTCCACGAGTTCGGCGGGCCGGAGGTGCTGAAGTACGAGGACGCCCCCGACCCGGTATTGCGCAAAGACCAGGTGCTCATCCGGGTGAAGGCGTGCGCGCTGAATCATCTGGACCTGTGGTGCCGGAAAGGCCTCCCGGGAATCAAGCTGCCGCACATCAACGGCAGCGACATCTCGGGCGACGTCGCCGAAGTGGGCGAGTACGTCAAGGGCCTGAGCGCCGGGCAGCGGGTGTTGCTGGCGCCCATGGTCTTCTGCAATCACTGCGAGCAATGTGTGTCTGGGCGGCAGAGTTTCTGCCGCGAGTTCACCGTGATCGGGAACCTGGTGGACGGCGGGAATGCCGAGTACATCGCGGTCCCGCAGGTGAATGTGATCCCCATCCCCAACGACTTGACCTACGACGAGGCGGCCAGTGTGCCCCTGGTGTTCCTCACGGCGTGGCACATGCTGGTGGGGCGCTGCCAGATCCAACCCGGGGACTTCGTGCTGGTGTGGGGAGCGGGCTCAGGGGTGGGTTCGGCCGCCATCCAGATCGGGAAGCTGTTCAATGCGAAGGTGATCGCCACCGCCGGCAACGAGGCCAAGCTGGAGCAGGCACGCGAACTGGGTGCCGACTACACCATCGACCATTACAAGCAGACGGCCTCGGAGGAGGTGAAGAAGATCACCGGCAAGCGGGGCGTGGACATCGTGTTCGAGCACGTCGGCAAGTCCACCTGGCAGGAGAGCATAAAGTCGATGCGAGTGGGAGGAAAGCTGGTGACCTGCGGCGCGACTACGGGCCCGGAGGCCAGCTTCGACCTGCGGGTCCTGTTCGCGAAGCAACTCTCGTTCCTGGGGTCTTACATGGGTTTCATGGGGGAACTGCACGAGGTCTTGAAGCACGTTTTCAGCGGGCGGCTGAAGCCGGTGGTGGACAAGACCTTCCCGCTGCGCGAGGTACGGGCGGCCCACGAGCGGCTGGAGAAGAGCGAGATGTTCGGGAAGATCGTGGTGAATCCGTAGCAAGCCTCCTCCACGAATGCAGGAGAGCACGCAAAAGGTCTTGTTCTGAATTCAGAACAGGAATCATTTTTCTCTTGACTTGTGGAGCTCTTGGGCTACGGTGCGCTCGCTGTGGAGGTTGGAGATATGCGTAAGAGGATGCTGAGCTGCCTTTTAGTTGTCGCCATACTAGTCGTCTTCTCGGGTACTCCAGTAATCACAGATATCACACTGGCGTCCCTACTGCCAAAATATCAGTCCGTCGATCCAGATGCTGTAAACGAGGTTACGAACGAAATACTTGAAAGATTGACAGAGTCCCCGCTTCTCCAGCAAAGCTTAGGTTGCAGGTTAGGATGGCAAGTTCGCTTTTCGCGCTCGGAAGAAAAGCTGAGGCGGCAACGCTGCTTTCCAAGGCAATGGACCTAGGCACAGAGATGATTCGACAGGGTCGGCTGGCGCACCCAGGATTATCGGCACCCTCACTACAAGGTTTTGACGAACTACTTGACAT